>JBKJNV010000538.1:0-3839 GCA_046593435.1 Roseomonas sp. | reverse complement strand
GCCGGGGCATTTGTTCTTGGTGAAGACGCCGGCGACGGTGGTGCCTGCGGGGAAGACCATCATGGTCACGTCTTCGCGCGCCTTGTAGCGGATGCCCGCCTGCGCGGCACCGAGTGCTACGCCCGGGATGGCCGGCATTTGAGGCAGCGGCAGCGCCAGGGGCGAGATGGGGTGGTCGGCCATGGGTGTGCTCCTCAGCGGCGGGGCGCAGGGCCGCGGGCGGGCGGGCCGGCGGGCGGCGGCGGCTCGGCCGTGTCGGTCGCGCGCACCGGGCCGCCATCGAGGTTGAATCGCTCCACCGTGGCGGCGGTGCGGATGCGCTCGACGAAGGCATTCACCTCGCCTTCGAACATCTGCTGGCGGATCGCGTCGCGGGCTTCCTCGAAGGATGAGGGGGCCGCGCGGCGGCGCTCCTCGACCCGGATGATGTGCCAGCCGAATGTGGTCTGCACCGGGGCGGCGGAGACCTGGCCGGGTTGCAGGGCGAAGGCGGCAGTCGCGAATTCAGGGACCAGGTCGCCGCGTTTGAAGAAGCCCAGGTCGCCACCCTCCCGCGCGCCGGGGCCGGAGGAGCGGCGTGATGCGACGGCGGCGAAATCCGCACCGCCCTGGATTTCGCGCAGCGCCTCGCGCGCTTCCGTCTCGGTGGGCACCAGGATGTGGCGGGCGCGGACTTCTTCCTCGGCGGGGCGAGCGGTCACATCGCGGTCGTAGCGGGCGCGCACGGCGGCCTCATCGACGCGGGAGGCGATCTCGCGGGCGATCAGCGCCTGGGCCAGCTCCTGCTCCTCGGCACGGCGGATGCGGGCGCGCACCTCGGCGTCGCGGTCGATGCCGGCGCGGCGCGCGGCGGCCACGATGGCGCGCGTGGTCACGATCTGGTCGATGATGAGGGGGTAGACCATCTGCGGGGACGCGCTGCGCAGCTCCTCGGGCAGGGATCGGGCCATGGCGGTGACGTCGGAGAGCAGGATGGGATCGCCATCGACGCGCGCCACCACCGGGTCGGGCACGGCGGGGCTGGCCGGCGCCTGCGCCATGACGGGCGCCGCCACGAGCAGCCCGGCGGGGACCGCCACAATCATAAGGAGAAGGGCTGCGAGCCTGAACATGAAAAAACCTCGGTCGTGAACGGGCCGGACCATGGCCGAAGCGCCGGCGCCCGACAAGCGGGAGGCGAATTGACCTTGCCCCTTCGGCCCCCTATCTCACCCGCGTGCTGCGCCAGCGTCCGGCCGGAGAGCCCCTGCCCCCATGGTTAACCTGTTCGCGGGCCTTGCCCGTTCCCTGTTCGGCTCATCGAATGACCGTGCGCTCAAGCGGCTGAAGGCGCGCGTCCCCGCGATCAATGCGCTTGAGGCCAGAATCGAGGCGATGTCGCAGGCAGAATTGCAGGGCCAGACGGCCCTGTTCCGCGCCCGCCTGGCGAAGGGCGAGACGCTGGACGACCTGCTGCCGGAAGCCTTCGCCACCGTGCGGGAGGCGGCCAAGCGCGTCTTCGGCATGCGCCATTTCGACGTGCAGATGATCGGCGGCATGGTCCTGCACGAAGGCAAGATTGCCGAGATGAAGACCGGCGAAGGCAAGACGCTGGTGGCCACACTGCCGGTCTACCTCAACGCGCTGCCGGCCAAGGGCGTGCATGTCGTCACCGTGAACGACTACCTCGCCGCCCGCGACGCGGAGTGGATGGGCAAGCTCTACGGCTATCTTGGCCTGACGACGGGGACCATTGTGCATGGCCTGACGGACGACCAGCGCCGCGACGCCTATGCCTGTGACGTCACCTACGGCACCAACAATGAATTCGGCTTCGACTACCTGCGCGACAACATGAAGTATCGCCTGGATGAGATGGTCCAGCGCGACTTCGCCTACGCGATCGTGGACGAGGTCGATTCGATCCTGGTCGATGAGGCGCGCACACCACTGATCATCTCGGGCCCGACCGACGACACCTCCGACCTGTATCGCCGCGTCGATCTCGTCATCAAGGAGATCGTGCAGGACAAGGCCACTTTCGAGAAGGACGAGAAGCAGCGCACCGTCTCGCTGACCGAGGACGGGACCGAGGCGGTGGAGCAGGCGCTGCGGGTGGCCGGTATCCTTGAGGAGGGCTCTCTCTACGACATCGGCAACGTCACCATCGTCCATCACGTGAACCAGTCGCTGCGCGCGCATGCGCTGTTCAACCGCGACATCGAATACATCGTCCACCAGGACAAGATCGTCATCATCGACGAGTTCACCGGCCGCATGATGGAAGGCCGGCGCTATTCCGATGGCCTGCACCAGGCGCTGGAGGCGAAGGAACACGTCACCATCCAGCCGGAGAACCAGACGCTCGCCTCCATCACCTTCCAGAACTATTTTCGACTGTACCCGAAGCTTTCCGGCATGACGGGGACGGCCGCGACGGAAGCGGATGAGTTCGCGGAAATCTACAAGCTGGAAGTGCTGGAGATCCCGACCAACGTCGCGGTCGCGCGCGCGGATGGCGATGACGAGGTGTACCGCTCCGCGCTGGAGAAGTATGAGGCGGTGGCGACGCTGATCGATGAGGCACGAACGCGCGGGCAGCCCTGCCTGGTGGGCACCACCAGCATCGAGAAAAGCGAAATCATCTCGAACCTGCTCAAGGGCAAGAAAGTGCCGCACGCGGTGCTGAACGCGCGCTACCACGAGCAGGAAGCCGAAATCATCGCGCAGGCCGGCCGCCCTGGGTCCGTCACCATCGCGACCAACATGGCCGGTCGCGGCACCGACATCCAGTTGGGCGGCAATGCCGACATGCTCGCGCGCCAGGAGGCCAAGGTTGGCGAGGGGCCGGAATTCGAGGCCGCACTCGCCAGGCACAAGGCGGAGATCGCCGCCCTGCGCCCGGACGTGCTGAAGGCCGGCGGCCTGTTCGTCATCGGCACCGAGCGGCACGAATCGCGGCGCATCGACAACCAGCTGCGCGGCCGATCCGGGCGCCAGGGCGACCCGGGGGCCAGCCGGTTCTTCCTCTCGCTCGAAGACGATCTGATGCGCATCTTCGGGTCCGACCGGATGGGCGGGATGCTGCAGAAGCTGGGGCTGAAGGAAGGCGAGGCGATCGTCCATCCCTGGATCAACAAGGCGCTGGAGCGGGCGCAGAAGAAGGTCGAGGCGCGCAACTTCGACACGCGCAAGAACCTGCTCAAATACGATGACGTGATGAATGACCAGCGCCGCGAGGTCTATGCCCAGCGCCGCGCCTTCATGCTCGCCGAGGATGTCGCCGAGACGGCGGCCGAGATGCGGCGCGAGGCGATCAACGAGATGGTGTCCAAGGCCATTCCCGAAAACGCCTATCCCGAGCAATGGGATCTGGAAGCGCTGGAGAAATCCGTCACCGAAACGCTCGGCCTCAACCTGCCGGTCGCCGATTGGGCGCGGGAGGAAGGGATCGATGACGAGGCGGTGCGCGAGCGGCTGATGGATGCCGCCGACCGGCACATGGCGTCCAAGGCCGCCGATGTCGGACCCGACATCATGCGGATGGTGGAAAAATCCCTGCTGCTGCAGGTCTTCGACCAGGTGTGGAAGGAACACCTGCTCGCGCTCGAGCACCTGCGCCACGGCATCGGGCTGCGCGCCTATGGCCAGCGCGACCCGCTGAACGAGTACAAGTCCGAGGCGTTTGCGCTGTTCAACACCATGCTCGCCGAGATGCGCGAGCGGGTGACGGGCCTGCTGATGCGCATCGAGCTGCGCCCCGAGGCGCCGCTGCCCGAACCCGCGCCCATTCGCATCACGGATATGCGCCACCCCGACCCCAGCCAGGGCGACTACGAGATCACCGGCGGCGAGGGCTA
>JBKJNV010000401.1:0-5424 GCA_046593435.1 Roseomonas sp. | reverse complement strand
AGGTCGAGCGCCTCGATCGGCCCGTCCTGCATCGGGCGCGCGATCGCGGGGTCATAATGCAATGCCACGCCGCCTTCGCACGCACGGGAGGAGTGCTCCGCCATATGGCGCCACTCGGCGTCGCTCAACGCGCCGAAGCTGCCATGGACGCGGCGCAGATGGGTCTCAAGCGCCGCGATGTCGGGGAAGACGCCTTCGGTGCCGACATAGTCGCGGATGCGTTCGAGCGATTCCTTCGTGATGAAGGCGCCGACATCGTTCAGCACCATCCGACGCACCGGATGGCCCGGGATGATCGCGGCCAGCATGCCGCAAATCCCCCCCAGCGAGGTGCCGACCCAGTCGATCCAGGGCGCGTCGATACGAGCCAGCAGATGCCCCAGCGCCACCACATAGGTGGGCGGCTGATACAATCCTGCATGCGGCAGCCAATCGCTCGCCCCGCGCCCGGGCAGGTCCGGGCAGATCACCCGCCGGCCCTCGGCCGCAAGCGCCTGCGCCAGCACATCAAAATCCCGCCCGTTGCGGGTCAGGCCATGCACGCACAGCACCGGCGCGCCATCCACGGGCCCCCACTCCACCCAGCGCATGGTGTGGAACCCGGTCGTGGCGAGCCAGCGCAGCGCGCCGTGGCGCATCGTCAGACCACCCCTTGGGTGCGGAGTGCGGCGATCTCGTCCGCGCTCAGGCCCAGGCCCGTGAGCACGCTGTCGGTGTGCTCACCCAGCACGGGCGGCGCCGAGCGATAGGTCGGCGGCGTGGCCGAAAGCCGCACAGGGTTCGCGATCACATGAACCTTGGCGCCGCTGCCATGCTCCATCTCGACGACGCATTCGCGCGCGATCACGTGCGGGTCGGCAAAGACATCCTTCAGCGTGTTGATCGGCCCGCACCCGATCTTGGCGGCTTCGAGAATGCCCACCCATTCCGTCGTCGTGCGGGTCTGCATCACCGGCGTCAGCGTGGCCGTCACCAGGTTCCGGTTGGCCACGCGCGTCGCGTTGGTGGCAAAGCGCGCATCGGCGGCGATGTCCTCGCGCCCCACGGTGGCGCAGAAGCGCACGAAGGTCGGGTCATTGCCGACGGCAAGGATGATGTAGCCATCCTTGGTCGGGAATTCCTGATAGGGCGAGATATTCGGGTGCTGGTTGCCCAGGCGCGGCGGGTTCTCGCCGGTCGCGAGGTAGTTCATGCCCTGGTTCGCGAGCCAGGCCACATGCGTGTCCAGCATGCCGATATCGACCTGCTGGCCCTCCCCCGTCGCGTGGCGATGGTTCACCGCCGCGAGGATGCCGATGCAGCCATACAGGCCGGCAAACAGGTCCGCGACCGGGATGCCCACCTTCTGCGGCGCCCCACCCGGCTCGCCGGTCAGGGACATCACGCCCCCCATCGCCTGGATCAGCGCGTCATAGCCCGGGCGTGGCGCATAGGGGCCGGTCTGGCCGAAGCCGGTGATGGAGCAATAGATCAGCCCCGGATGTTCCGCGCGCAGCTGCTCCCATCCCAGCCCGTACTTGGCCAGCGCGCCGACCTTGAAGTTCTCCACCAGGATGTCGCAACGCGCGAGCAGCTTGTGAATGATCGCCTGCCCCTCGGGCTTGGCGATGTCCAGCGTGACCGACTGCTTGTTGCGGTTGGTCCCGAGGAAATAGGCGCTCTCGGTCGTGCCTGGCCAGACCGGGGGGGCGAAGCCGCGCGTGTCGTCACCCGTTTCCGGCCGCTCAATCTTGATGATCTCGGCGCCAAGGTCGCCCAGCATCTGCGTGCAGGTCGGCCCCGCAAGCACACGGGTGAGGTCGAGAACGCGAAGCCCCGCAAGGGGGCCCTGGGGCTGGGTCATGGGGCGGGGTCTCGTCAATGCTGGTGGCGCGGCCAGCCATAAGCACCCCATCCCCGGCTGTCCATGCGCGGGGTTGCGATCCGCCGGGCAGGGCGGCATCCTGGCACTCATGCAACGCACAGCGACGCCCGCCGCGGCGCCGTGGATGCCACCAGGCAACCCCCGCCGGTGAACGGCACCCCCAACTTCGACATCGAGATCACCGTCGACGGCAGCCTCGATCTCGAAGCCCATGCCAACATCGCCCCGGGCAAGCCCTGCGCGCAAAGCTCCCTGTCGCGCTATTCCCACGCCAGCGGGGCGGCCGCCCTGGTCGACCCGACGGTGCAGCAGGACTTCGCCATCCACACCGAGCTTGAGGAGAACCCCTGGTGGGCGATCGACCTCGGCGCCGGCCACCGCGACCTTACCGCGCTCATCACCAACCGGACCGCGCGCTCGGCTCCCGCCGCGGCAGGCATCCGACGCCGGGCCTTGCCGCTGGTCATGCAGGTCTCCGAGGACGGGACGCGCTGGACCTCACTGCCGGACATCACCCAGGAATTCGCCACCCTGGCCATCCGGCTGCGATCCGCGCCCGGGCAGCCGGCCATCCGGCACCTGCGCCTGTTCGTCCGACAGCAGCGCACGGTGCTGCACCTCCGCCGCGTCGAGGTCTTCGCCCCCGCTGGCGCGGTCGGCGAACCCTCCCAGGCCAGCAGCGACGACCCGGATCTGGTCCGCAGCTTCCACGACCGGATGGTGCCGAGCCTCGACTTCGACGCGGCGCGGCTCGCCTTCGAACGAGACCGCTTGTCCTTCTGCCCGGATACGCAATTCCTCACGATCGATGCCGCCTACGCGCTGCGCGCCGGGCGTCTGGGCAATCGGATCAACGGCGCGATGATGGCCATTCTCTTCGCCCAGCACCACGGCATCCGCCGCGTCTACCTGAATTTCGAGGAGCTCGACGCGGCGTTCCACCTTCCCGCCAGCCTCCGGTTCGCCGAGATCGAGATCCTCATCCGCAAGCCGGAGGCCGGGGAGAACCGCTTCGTCTTGCAGTCGCGCTTCTTCTACGGCCGCTACGTGCCGCGCGCGGTCGAACGCGACCACCAGCGCATCGCCACCATCCTGCGCCAGGCCATCCGGCCCATCCTGATGGCCGGGCTGGAAGGTGGCACGCTCGATGCCGGCACGGTCGTCATCCATATCCGCTCCGGCGACCTGTTCGAGGTCGAGGGCCACGGCAGCCATCCGGGCTACGTCCAGCCGCCGCTGGCCTACTACATCGCGGCCCTGGACCACGCAGCCGCCCAGCACCCGGTCGCCCGGGTGATCATCGTGTATGAGGATCGCGCCAACCCCTGCGTCGATGCGCTGGAGGCCCACCTGGCCAGCACCGGCACCCCCTGCACCATGCAGAGCGGGACACTGCGCGACGACACCGCGACCATCTTCGCCGCCCGGCGCCTCATCGCCGGCCACGGCACATTCGCCCCGGCGCTGATCGCCCAGTCCGAGAGGGCCGAGGCCGTGTATTTCTTCCGCCGCGTCTCGCAGGCACGACTGTTCGACATGATGACCCCGCGCATATTCGTGGCGATGGACACCGCCGGCGCCTTCACCCAATCGGGCGCCTGGGCCAATACCGCCGAGCAGCGCCAGCTCATGCTGGACTACCCCGGTGCCAACATCGCCATTCGCGCTGTCGGCGGCCGCTGAACCATCCCCGGCTTGCTCCCGGCGTCACCCCGCCGCATGGTCCGCCTCAATGACCACGGAGGACCACCCCATGCTCGACACCCCACGCCCCACCCCCGAAGCGCCCAGCGCCGACCCCTTCGCGCTCGCCACCGCGCTCTCCGGCGTGCACCTGATCGGCGGCCGCTTCGTCCCCGCCCGCAGCGGCCGCACCTTCCCCGTGGTGAACCCCGCAACGGGGGCCGAGGTCGCGACCGCCGCCATGGGCGATGCCTCCGATGTCGATGCCGCCGTCCAGAACGCCGCCGCCGCGCAAAAACTTTGGGCCAAGGTGCCCGCCCGCAAGCGCGGCGCGCTGGTCTACCAGTGCGCCGCGCTGCTCAAGACCCATGCCGATGAACTCGGCCGGCTGATCGCGCTCGAGACCGGCAAGGCGCTGCGCACGGAATCCCGTGTCGAGGCCAATGTGGTCGCCGACGTCTTCGAATTCTTCGGCGGTCTGGGTGGCGAGCTGAAGGGCGAATCCGTCCCCTTCGCGCCCGATGTCCTCTCCGTGACCGTGCGCGAACCGCTCGGCGTCGTGGGTGCCATCATCCCCTGGAACGTGCCGATGCTGCTGATGGCGCTGAAAATCGCGCCCGCCCTGGTGGCCGGCAACGCGGTGGTCGTGAAATCGGCCGAGGAAGCCCCCCTCGCCGTCCTGCGCATCTGCGAACTGCTCAACCGCATCCTCCCCCCCGGCGTGTTCAACATGCTCTCCGGCTTCGGCCCGGATTGCGGCGCCCCACTGGTCGAACACCCCCTGATCCGCAAGATCACCTTCACCGGCAGCGTCGAGACCGGGAAGATCGTGGCCCGCACGGCGGCCGAGAAGCTGATCCCGCTCACGCTCGAACTCGGCGGCAAGTCGCCGATGATCGTCTTCGCGGACTGCAATTTCGACAAGACGGTCGCCGGTGCCATCACCTCGATGCGCTTCACCCGCCAGGGGCAGAGCTGCACCGCGGCTAGCCGCATCTATGTCGAGCGCCCGATCTTCGACCGCTTCGTCGCCGCCATGAAGCAGGCCGTGGACGCCATGATCATGGGCGACCCGCTGGATGAGGCGACCGATATCGGCACCATCGTCAGCCCCGGCCAGATGGAAAAAGTGCGCGCCTATATCGCCGAAGGGGCGGCCACGCCCGGTGCCACCGCCCATGTCTGCTCGGCCATGCCCACGGACCCCGCGCTGAAGAAGGGCCTGTTCATCCAACCCGTCATCTTCACCGGCCTCACGGGGACCTCGCGCCTGGTGCGGGAGGAGATCTTTGGCCCCGTGACCGTCATCCAGCCCTTCGACGATGCGGAATCCGTCCTCGCGGAGGCCAATGACAGCGAGTACGGCCTTGCAGCGAGCCTGTGGACAAACAATCTGAAGGTCGGCCTGGATCTTGCTCATCGCCTGGAAGCCGGGCTGGTCCAGATCAACCAGAATTTGGTGGTCCAGGCCAATCTCAGCTATGGGGGCGTGAAGTCCAGCGGTTTGGGCAAGGAAGCATCGCTCGAAGCCATGCTCGAACACTTCACGCACAAGAAAACGATCATGGTGAATATGACCTAATGGATATTTCCACAAAGAGCCGCAAGGAACTCGAAACCCTCGCGCAGAATGCCGAGCGCATCCTGGCCGACGCCAAGCGATCGAAGCACCATGACGCTGCCTCGGCCATGGCCGAGGCGGTGAAGGCGGCGCTCCTCGCGCTTCCCCCCCGCCCGGGCTTCCGCTCGGCCGGCCCAAAGGCCGAAACCGGGACCACGCGCGCCGTCGCCGCGCTGACCCAGGCCGCGGCCGCCCTCGCGGTGGAATTCGATCTGTCGGCGCCGCCGCAGACCTCCGCCCCGCACAAGCTCGCCGC
>JBKJNV010000273.1:0-2857 GCA_046593435.1 Roseomonas sp. | reverse complement strand
GGCAGGAAGGAGAGCGTGATGCCCTTGAACACCTCGCGCCCGCCCGGATAGGATTTTGTGAGGTTCTTCATGACGTAGGCATATTGGTAGGCGGGCATGGCGGGACCTGTGCGTCGAGGGGAGTTGAGCCGTTGTTTAGGCGCGCGGCCAGGGTGGGACAAGCGCGGCAGCGCGCGGTAGGAGATATATGATAGGTATTTTTTCCTTTATCTAGGGCAGTCAATCTGGCATGGTCCCTCCGAAAGGAGAGCGCCATGTCCGAGACTATTCCCATCACCGATCAGACGTTGCGGTCCGCCATGCGCGACCCGCGTTACTGGCAGTCGAACAACGCCGAGCGCCCCAGCTTTTCCGCCTGGGTCACGGAGGGCTTCCGCGCTTTGCACGATCCGGCGGCGTCCGGCACCGGCATCGTCCACGTGCGCGCCTACACCCGCAATGGACGAACGGTCGCTGCTCATGACCGCTCTGCCGCGCCATCGGGCGCGCAGGGTGACGCCAATGCTTCGGCGCCTGCGTATTCCATCGTCGATGTCATTCCTGCGCAAGGCACAAGGGGGTACCGGTCAAGCCCAGCCTGCGAAGCACAGTATACTCGTGACGTCGCATTTTGCGGCCGCCTCGCCGCCCCGGCGCCCTTGCGCGCCCAATGCTTTCAGATGGCAATTGAACGCATGGCACAGTGCGGTCGGGGTGCAAATATCCCGCCGCTTCTTCCTTGGAGGCAATGAAATGTTGGACATGCGCAACGGCAGCCCACTCGTCGATGTGATCGCTACACGAGAATACGAGGTCGATGGAAAGCCAGCCATCACCATCGCCATTGCGAAGCCCGTTTTGGAGGAGAATGGCACCTGGCGATGCGACTACGACTTCGATGGGCCAAACTTCCAACTGCGAAGCCGAACCTACGGAGTGGATGCCTTCCAGCCGCTGGTCCACGCGATCTATGCCCTGGAAATGTACCTCGACACATCGGATGAGAACGTGGAAGGGCGGCTTTCATGGTTGGAAGCGAAAGGCATGATCGGTTTGCCCAGGCTTATCGTCTCGGTCCCCCCCGACGTCGAACAGGCCGAGGTGCCCTGACCAGCCGCTCACCGCCGGACCAAAACGGTGTAGACATCACCCCATGGCGCTGCCCCCCAATTTTCTCGATGAGCTGCGGCTGCGCACGCCGCTGCCCTCCCTCATCGGGCGGCGCACCAAGCTCCAGCGCTCCGGGCGCAACTGGAAAGCCTGCTGCCCCTTCCACAATGAGAAGTCGCCATCCTTCTACGTCTATGAAGACCACTACCATTGCTTCGGCTGCGGCGCGCATGGCGACGCCGTCTCCTTCGTCATGCAATCCGAAGGCGCGGGCTTCATGGAAGCAGTCGAGCGCCTGGCCAGCGAGGCCGGGCTTGATGTCCCCAAGCCCACACCCGAAGCCGCTGCCCGCGAACGCACCGCTCGTGACCTCCACGCCGTCATGGCCGCCGCCGAGGCCGCCTTCACCCGCCGCCTGAACCTCCCCGAAGGCCGACCGGCACTGGACTACCTGCTCAAGCGCGGCCTCACCCCCGAGACCATCCGCAATTTCGGCCTCGGCTGGGCCTCGGGCACCCGCGGGGCGATCAGCGCCGACCTCACGCCCGAGGGCATCACCCCGGCCCAACTGCTGGAGGCCGGGCTGGTCCGCGAAGGCGAAGGCGGCGAGGTCGCACGGGATTTCTTCTTCAACCGCGTCATCTTCCCCATCCGCGACCGGCGCGGGCGCACCATCGCCTTCGGCGGGCGCACGCTCGGCGATGGCCAGCCCAAATACGTGAACTCCCCCGAAACCCCACTATTTTCCAAGCGCCGCGCCCTCTACGGACTCGACCGGGCCAAGGAAGCCACCTTCCGCGGCGCCCGCCTGCTCGCCGCCGAGGGCTACATGGACGTGATCGCCCTGCACCAGGCCGGCTTCGGCGGCGCCGTCGCGCCCCTGGGCACCGCGCTCACCGAAGACCAGCTGGGCGAACTCTGGCGCCTGCACCCCGAGCCGGTCCTGTGCTTCGACGGCGACGCGGCGGGCGGCCGCGCAGCAGCGCGCGTTGCGATGCTCGCCCTGGCCCAGCTCGCGCCCGAACGCAGCCTGCGCCTGGCCACCCTGCCGGCCGGGGAGGACCCGGACACGGTCATCGCCAAATCCGGCCCGCGCGGATTCCAGGCCGTGCTCGACGCCGCCCAGCCGCTTTCCGAGGCGCTTTATACGCTGGTCGCCGGCAACACCCAGCCCACCACGCCCGAAGCCCGCGCCGCGCTGCGCCACCGTCTGGAGGAAGCGGCGCGGACCATCCCCGACAAGACCCTGGCCAGTGAATATCGCCGCACCCTGCTGGACCGCTTCTTCGCCGCCCGCCCCCGACCGGGGGGCAAGCCAGCGCCGCCGCGCATCATCCGCCGCGCGCCCGACCCGGCCGCCGCGCGGGCCGATGCCGCCCGCTGCGCGCTCGCCATCCTCATCGCCAACCCCTGGCTGATCCCCCAGGTCGAGGAGGCGCTCGCCAGCCTCGATCTCCCGAGCGGGCCGGCAACAAATCTGCAAAATGCCCTGTCATCCTGGCTTTCCGCACCGCACGCGCTTGACTCTGCCGCGCTCATCGCCCACCTCGCCCAGACTGGGGAAAATGACGCGCTGGCCTGGGCGATGCGGCCCGAGGGCCTCCCGCAGGCAGCGCGGCCGAATACCCAGCCCGGCGACGCCGAGAACGGATGGTGGCACTTCTTCCTCCGCCTGCGCGGCGAGGCGGCCTTGCTCGACGACCAGCGCGCCGCGGAACGGGACTGGATTGAGACCAACGACCCCGGCGCGGCACTGCGCTTGCAGCGC
>JBKJNV010000218.1:0-4035 GCA_046593435.1 Roseomonas sp. | reverse complement strand
TGTTTGCGTCGTTCGAGATGACTCAGCGCCGCGCCGCGCTGAAGAAGCTCACCGCCAACCTGCGCGGCGGGGAGGCGCTGGAAGCCCCCGCCCTGGCTTCGCTGGTTGGCCTTGGGGGGCTGGTGCTGATCTTCGTGGGCGCGCTGCCGGTCCGCGGCACGCTGATCGAGGAGTGGGCCGGGCCCACCGCTGCCATCGCCTCGCATTTCGCGGCCTCGGTCGTTGGGTCGCTGCTGTTGCTGATTGGGTATGGGATGGTGCGGCGCCTGCGCGTCGCGATGCAACTCGGCCTGCTGCTGCTGTTGAACGGCGCGGCGATCCTGTGGCTGCGCGGCGAGGCCTGGTGGCTTTGGGGCGCCTTCCTGCTGGTATTTGCGCTGCTCGCCGCGACGCGGAGCGCTTTCTACCGCGAGGCGCGGCTGCTGTCGGAGACTGTCACGGCCGAGACGACTCTTGCCCTGGGGGCCGGAGCGGCATGCGCCATCACCTTGGCCCTCGTCGCCTATGACGGGGCCGTGGCGGATGCGAGTTGGTGGCAGGTGGTGCTCTCGGCGGCGGCGCCGGATTCACTCCGCTTCACGGTCGGCCTGTCTGCGTTCCTGCTGCTGGTCGCGCTGCTGCGCCTGCTGCGACCCGCACGCAATCCAGCACAGCCCTACACGCCCGAGGTTCGCGAACGCCTTGGGCGGCTGGGTGCGATGGCGCCGCCGGCAGCGGATGGTGCGGTTTTCGGTGACGCGGGTGTGGCCGGTTTTGCCTTCCTCAAGCGCAATGGCGTCTGGCTCGCCCTGGGCGATCCGGGGGGCGAGGCCCGCGACCAGATCTCGGCCATTTGGCGGTTTCGCGACCTTTGCGAAGCCGCGCGCGTCGATCCCGCCTTCTGGCGCGTCGGGCCGGACCTGCAACGGGTGTATGCCGATATCGGGCTGACCGCCTTCCCTCTGGCCGGCGATGCTGCCGGACCACAGCGCTTCATTGCCTGCCGCGCTGAACACGATATTGACAATCTGCGCTTACTCTTGCCCGAAGGGCAGGATCTACGATGAAACCGGCGAGGGCCTTCGCGCATTGCCGGCGAAAGGGCTGAGACAATGCATATCACCATGATCGGCGCCGGCTATGTGGGCTTGGTTTCCGGCGCCTGCTTCGCCGAATTCGGGCATGACGTCGTCGTGCTCGACAAGGACCCTGCCAAGATCGAGGCGCTGCTGGCCGGCCGCATGCCCATCTATGAGCCGGGCCTGGAGAAGCTGGTCGCGGAGAATGTGCGCGACGGTCGGCTCACCTTCACCACGGACCTGCACCACGCGGTGAGCCGCGCGGAGGCGGTGTTCCTCGCCGTCGGCACGCCGACGCGGCGTGGGGATGGCCATGCCGACCTCACCTATGTCTTCGCCGCTGCGGAAGAGGTCGCCCGTGCCGTCCCCAAGCCGGTGGTGCTGGTGACAAAGTCGACGGTACCGGTCGGCACCGGCGCGCAACTGCGCGAGATCGTCCGTCGCATCCGCCCCGACATCACGATCGAAGTCGCATCCAATCCGGAATTTCTGCGCGAGGGCAATGCGATCGGTGACTTCATGCGGCCCGACCGCGTTGTCATCGGCGTCGATACCGAGCGCGCGGAGGCTGTGCTGAAGCGCCTCTATCGCCCGCTGTTCCTGATCGAGACGCCGGTCGTGGCCACTGCGATCGAGACGGCGGAGATGATCAAGTACGCGGCGAACGCCTTCCTCGCGATGAAGATCACCTTCATCAACGAGGTCGCGGACCTCTGCGAGAAGGTGGGCGCCGATGTGCACGACGTCGCGCGCGGCATTGGGCTCGACGGCCGGATCGGGCGCAAATTCCTTCATCCCGGCCCCGGCTATGGTGGGTCCTGCTTCCCGAAGGACACGTTGGCCTTCGCCCGCACCGGACAGGATTACGCTTCCCCGCTGCGCCTGGTCGAGACGACGGTCGCCGTGAACGAGGCGCGCAAGGACGCGATGGCCGGGCGCATCATCGCCGCCTGTGACGGATCTGTCGCAGGCAAGACCATCGGTGTGCTCGGGCTGACCTTCAAGCCGGAGACGGACGACATGCGCGACGCGCCGTCGCTGACTGTGTTGCCGCTGCTGCTCGAGGCCGGCGCGCGCATCGCGGCATTCGACCCGGCGGGCATCGACATGGCGCGACCGCTGCTGCCCGGCGCGGTTCGCTATGCCGAAAACCCGCTCGACGCGGCCAAGGGCGCGGATGCCCTCGTCCTGCTCACCGAATGGAACGAGTTCCGCGCGCTTTCGGCCGAACGGCTCAAGAATGCCATGCGGGGCGATGTCATTGTCGACCTGCGCAACGTCTGGGACCCGGCCGCGATGCGCGAGGCGGGCTTTCGCTACCATTCCATCGGCCGCCCCTGACGGAGATTCGCATGCCCGCTTTCCACCATGGCTTCGATGCCACCACACTTCGCGAGTACGACATCCGGGGGATTGTGGGTACGACGCTGCACCCGGCCGATGCCTTCGCCATCGGGCGATGCTTCGGTTCCATTGTCGCGCGCGGGGGCGGCACGCGGGTCGCGGTCGGCTATGACGGCCGGCTCTCCTCGCCCGAGCTTGAGGGGCAGCTCGTTGCCGGCCTCATGGCCTGCGGGCTGGAGGTGGTGCGCGTCGGCTGCGGCCCGACGCCGATGCTCTACTACGCCACCTATGCCTTGAAGGCGGATGGCGGCGTCATGGTCACCGGCAGCCACAACCCGCCCGACTACAACGGCTTCAAGATGATGCTGGGCAAGAAGCCGTTCTTCGGCGCCCAGATCCAGCAAATCGGGCAGATGGCAGCGGCTGGCGACGTGGTGGCCGAAGCGCAGGGCAGCCAAAGGAGCGTCGACCTGGCCGAGGATTACCTGGCGCGGATGCTGGGCGACTATGATGGCGGCGAACGTGCGCTGCGCGTCGTCTGGGATCCGGGCAATGGCTCGGGTGCAGAGATCACCAAGTCGCTCGCCGCGCGGCTGCCGGGCCATCACACCGTCATCAACGGCACGATCGACGGCACCTTCCCCGCCCATCACCCCGACCCCACGGTGGCCAAGAACCTTGAGCAGTTGATCGCCGAGGTCGCGCGCCAGAAAGCCGATCTCGGAATCGCCTTCGACGGTGACGCCGACCGCATCGGCGTGGTCGATGATGAGGGCGCGATCCTGTTCGGCGACCAGCTCCTGGTCGTCCTCGCGCGCGATGTGTTGAAGTCTCATCCGGGTGGGACCATCATCGCCGATGTGAAGGCGAGCCAGGTGCTGTTCGACGAAATTGAAAAAGCCGGCGGCAAGCCGCTGATGTGGAAGACCGGACATTCGCTCATCAAGGCCAAGATGGCCGAGACGGGCAGCCCGCTCGCCGGTGAGATGTCGGGCCACATCTTCTTCGCCGACAAATGGTACGGCTTCGACGACGCGCCCTATTCCGCGCTGCGTCTGCTGGGCATCGTGGCGCGCATGAGCGGCAAGCTCTCGGATGTGCGCAAGGCGTTGCCGCAGGTCATCAACACGCCGGAGCTGCGCTTCAACTGTGCCGAGGATCGCAAGTTCGCGGTCGTGGCGGAGGTCAAGGCGCGCCTCGCCGGCGAGGGTGCCAATGTGCAGGATGTGGACGGCGTTCGCGTGCTGACCGCGGATGGCTGGTGGCTGCTCCGCGCATCCAACACCCAGGCCGTGCTGGTCGCGCGCGCTGAGGCGAGTTCCGACGAGGGGCTCGACCGGCTGAAGGCGCACCTGGTGCGCCATCTCACCGCGAGCGGGCTTGAAGCGCCCGATTTCTCGGGGGCCAACGCCGGGCATTGACGCCCCGGCATGCTCTCGTCACGCTTAGCGGAACAAGAAGCGCAAACGGGAGTTTGAACGTCATGTCCATCGGTCGCCGGACCCTTGCCGCCGCAGCGCTCATGTTGCCGGCGCTTCGCCCTGCCTTAGCACAGGACACCTACCCCACCCGTCCGGTGCGGATCATCGTGCCCTTTCCGGCCGGGTGGGGTAGGTGTCCTGTGCTAAGGCAA
>JBKJNV010000616.1:0-6752 GCA_046593435.1 Roseomonas sp. | reverse complement strand
GAGGTTCTCGGTCATGCGGGGTCCAGGGCGGCTTCGAGGCGTTTGGCCACCGCTTCGAACTCACCATCGATGATGGCGGCGCGCAGCGTGGCGGTGACCTGCTGGTAGTAGGCGATGTTGTGCCAGGTGAGCAGCATCGGCCCCAGCATTTCCTCGCATTTGAACAGATGGTGCAGGTAGGCGCGGGAATGGTTGCGGCAAGCGGGGCAGGGGCAGGCGGGGTCGAGCGGGGCGCCGTCATCGGCGTGGCGCGCATTGCGCAGGTTGAGCTGCCCGTTGCTGGTATAGGCCCGCGCCGTGCGCCCGGAGCGGGTAGGGATGACGCAGTCGAACATGTCGATGCCGCGCCGCACGGCGCCGATGATATCGGCCGGGGTGCCCACCCCCATCAGGTAGCGCGGCTTGTCGGCGGGGAGCAGGGGGGTGGTGACGTCGAGGGTGGCGAACATCGCCGCCTGGCCTTCGCCCACCGCGAGGCCGCCGACGGCGTAGCCTTCGAACCCGATGGTGGTGAGGGCGGCCACACTTTCCGCCCGCAGCTCAGCGAAGGTGCTGCCTTGGACGATCCCGAACAGGCCGTGGCCGTTGCGCGCGATGAAGGCCGCGCGGGAACGTTCGGCCCAGCGCATGGACAGGCGCATCGAGGTGGCGGCCTGGTCCTCGGTGGCGGGGAAGGGCGTGCATTCGTCGAAGCACATGGTCACGTCGGCGCCGAGCAGATGCTGGATCTCGATGCTGCGCTCGGGGGTGAGGCGGTGCTTGGAGCCGTCGATGTGGGATTGAAAGGTGACGCCATCGGCGTCGAGCTTGCGCAGGCCCGCCAGCGACATGACCTGGAAGCCGCCGGAATCGGTCAGGATGGGCCCGTGCCAATCGGTGAATGTGTGCAGGCCGCCGAGGCGCGCGATGCGTTCGGCCGTCGGGCGCAGCATCAGGTGGTAGGTGTTGCCCAGGATCATCCGCGCGCCGGTGGAGCGCACCGCGTCGGCCGTCATGGCCTTGACCGTGCCGGCGGTGCCGACGGGCATGAAGACGGGGGTGGGGACCTCGCCATGGGCGGTGTGCAGGGTCCCCGCACGTGCGGCGCCGTCGGTGGCGGCGGAGGTCCAGTGCAGGGTCATGGGGCGCGCTCGAGCAGGGATGCGTCGCCGTAGGAGTAGAAGCGGTAGCCCTGCGCGATGGCGTGGGCATAGGCG
The DNA here is from genome assembly GCA_046593435.1 of Roseomonas sp. Lineage (GTDB taxonomy): Bacteria > Pseudomonadota > Alphaproteobacteria > Acetobacterales > Acetobacteraceae > Plastoroseomonas. Next base: position 5,556 of record JBKJNV010000616.1, on the reverse strand, counting down.
CTGCGGATGCGCTCGGTGCCTGCGAAGGCGGAGACCAGCAGCATCAGCGTCGAGCGTGGCAGGTGGAAGTTGGTGAGCAGCATGTCCGCACTTGCGAAGCGGTGGCCGGGGAGGATGTAGATGTCGGTGAGGCCCTGGAAGGGAGCGATGCCAGCGGGTGTTGCGGCTGATTCGAGGAGGCGCAGGGCGGTGGTGCCGATGGCGATGATGCGGCCGCCGGCGGCGTGGGTGGCGTTGATCTCGGCGGCGGCTTGTGCGGTCACTTCGCCCCATTCGGCGTGCATGCGGTGGGCGCGGGCGTCGGCGTCACGGATCGGGAGGAAGGTCCCCGCGCCGACATGCAGGGTGACGGTGGTGCGGGTCACGCCGCGCGCGTCGAGGGCTGCGAGCAGGCGGGGCGTGAAGTGCAGGCTGGCGGTGGGGGCCGCGACGGCGCCGGGGCGGGCGGCGAAGATCGCCTGGTAGTCGGTGCGGTCGCGGGGGGTGGGGCCGTCGGGGCGGGAGATGTAGGGCGGAAGCGGGATTTCGCCGGCGGCTTCGAGCGCGGTGTCCAGGCCGGGGCCGAATTGCAGCAGTGCGGCGCCGCCATCGAGACGTTCGATGACCTGGCAGGCGAGGGTGGGCGCACCTTCGATGATGAGTGTGTCGCCGGCGTGCAGGCGGCGGGCGTTGCGGATGAGCGCGTGCCAGCGGCCATTGTCCTCGGCGCGGTTGAGCATGATTTCGACGCGGGCTTCGCCGCGGCGGGCGCGCAGGCGGGCGGGGATGACGCGGGTGTCGTTGACCACCATGCGGTCGCCGGGGCGGAGCAGGGTGGCGAGGTCGGGAATATGCAGGTCGGTCAGCCCGGTGGCGGCGACGTGCAGCAGCCGCGCGGCGTCCCGCGGCTCGGCGGGCGCCTGCGCGATCTGCCGCTCGGGCAGGGCAAAATCGAAATCATCGAGGGAGAGGGTATCGGTCACTGGGGGCCGGTACCCTGTGGGGCCGAGCCGCGCAAGCCGATGCCACGCTGCGCTGTGGCCCCCGGTACCCGGTCACAAAAATAAAAGAAGGGGGTGGGGGGGAATTCATTCCCCCGCGCTTGCTTTTTTCCCGCTCGGCCTTTGGTGTCGGTCTCGTCTGATGGAGGTGTTCGATGCGCTGGTTGTTGGGGCTCATGCTGCTGTACCCGTTCGCTGCGTCCGCGCAGCCTTTCACCTTCATGGCGTTTGGCGACATGCCGTATTGCCGTGACGCCACGCATTGCGTGCAGGAGGAGCGCCGCCTGGATGCATTGATCGCGCGCATGAACGCCGCGCGCCCGTCGTTTTCGGTGTTCGTGGGCGACACCAAGGGCGGTGGCGAGGCCTGCACGGATGCCATTGTCTTCACCCGCACGCAGCGTTGGTTTGCCTTGTTCGAGCACCCGCTGGTCTATACGCCCGGCGACAATGAATGGACCGATTGCTGGCAGCCGCGCGCTGGCGGGCATGACCCGATGGCCATTCTCGCGCGTCTGCGGCAGGTGTTTTTTGCGCGCCCGGAGAGCCTGGGGCGGGTGACCATGCCCTTGATCCGGCAGGCTGACATCGACCCTGCGCACGCGGCTTATGTGGAGAATGCGCGCTGGGCCTATCGGGGCGTGGTGTTTGCGACCGTGCATGTGGTGGGGTCCGACAATAATCGCCCGCCCGAGCAGGGGCCGCAGCCGCCCGGCGCGGCCGCGGAGTTTCCTGCCCGCGATGCGGCCAATCGCGCCTGGATCGCGGCGGCTTTTGCGGAAGCCGAGCGCACTGCCGCGCCGGCGCTGGTGCTGATGCTCCAGGCTGACATGTTCTTTCGCGACAGGTGCAATTTCGGCGATATCGAGGGCGTGCGTGCGACGCGGGCGGCCATTGCCGAGGGGGCTGCGCGGTTCGCCCGGCCGGTGCTGCTGCTGCATGGCGACAGCCATTTCTTCCTGGCCGATCATCCGCTGCGCGAGGGCAACCGGGTGCTCGGCAATGTGCTGCGGGTGATGGTGCCCGGCGCGCAGGATATCCGTGCCGTGCGGATTGCCGTGGACCCCGCGGCGGCCGAGCCCTTTGCCATCGCGCCGTTCGGTCTGGCTGACCAGCCGCGCGGACCCTCCTGCCCCTGATCAGGCAGGGGGTGGCGCATGACGCGGCATCCGGGCCGCCCGATGCGAGGGGGTGGCTTCAAGGTGGATTGCGCGGTCGCGGCCGTGGGGGCAGCATCCACTCCATCGCGCGGAGGGGAGCCTGTGATGAAGCGTTCACTGATGATGGCCATGGGGGCGCTTTTTGCGCTGCCGGCCCTGGCCCAGATGCCGGCAAGCCTGCCGGCCGGGCCGCGCGTGCCCATTGTGGCCGTGACCCAGCCGCTGCCAACGCAGCCGCAATACACCCGCGTCGACGTGCCCTACCTGCGCGAGATGATGGCAGCGCGCACTGGCGGGCGCATCGAGGTCAACCTCTCCACCCACGCCGAACGCAACCTCGGCGGGTCCGAGATCGTGCGCCTGGTGCGTTCCGGCCAGGCCGATATCGGGGGTGGGACGCTGACGACGCTGTCGGGCGACGTCCCCATCCTCGATGGCATCGACCTCTCCGGCCTCGCGCCTGACATCGCGGTGGCGCGGCGCATCGCCGACGCGGTGCTGCCGATTGCCAACCGGGATCTGGAGCGCTTCGGCACGCGCCTGGTGCTGACGTACCCCTTCCCGGCGCAGGTGCTGTTCTGCCGCGCGGCCTTTACGTCGCTCAATGACCTGCGCGGGCGGCGGGTGCGCACCTTCGGCAATTCGCTGGTGGATTTGATGACAGCGGTCGGCGCGCAGCCGGTCTCGATCGGCTTTCCTGAGGTCTATTCGGCGCTGGAGCGCGGCGTGGTCGATTGCGCCATCACGGGGACGGGGAGCGGAGCCGCGGCGCGCTGGCCGGAAGTCTCCACCCATGTTTCCGCCCTGCCGCTGTCCTGGGCGGTTGCCGGCTACATGGTGAATCTGCAGTGGTGGAACCGGCTGGACCCGGCGGTGCGGAGCTTCCTCGAAGGCACCTTCGCGGAGATGCAGGACAAGCTGTGGGAGCTGGGCGCGGCCGCCACGCGCGACGGCATCGACTGCAACATCGGCAATGCGGCCGCCTGCCGCATTCACAGCGTCGCTTCGCGGCCAATGACCGAGGTGGTGCCGTCCGACGCGGACCGCGCGCAGCTGCGCCAGATCTTTGAGGCCAATGTCCTGCCCGGCTTCGTGCGCCGCTGCGGCGCACGCTGCGGGGAGATCTACAACCAGGTGATTGCGCCGCTCTCCGGTATCCGCTTCGGCGGGTGAGGGCGCTGACTGCGTGCCGGCAGGGATGCGCCTTTGTCGCATCCCTGATGGCCCATGTGGCGGGGTGGAACTACGTCGCCTGCGCGCTGTTCATCACCTTCGATATTGTCGCGCGCAGCCTGCTCGGCTTCTCCTCGCAGGCGACTGTCGAGGTGACCGGCTACATGCTCGCGGGGGGGATTGCCTGGGGCCTCGCGCATACGCTGGCCCGACGCGCGCATATCCGGGTGGATGTGCTGGTGAACCGGCTTCCTCCTCGCCGGCGCGGCTGGCTGCACATCTTCTCGCTTACCCTGATGCTGGGGCTCGCGGTGTTCATCACCTGGGCCGCGTGGGAGTTGGTGGATGAGAGCGCGCTGTTCAATGCGCACGACAATTCCGCGCTGCGGGTGCCATTGGTGGTGCCGCAGGGGGTGTGGGCCTTCGGCATTTCCGCCTTCGTGGTGATGGGCGTGGTGCTGCTGGCGGAATCCGTCACGGCGATGGTTGTGGGCGACGCGGAGGCGGTGGATGCGCTGCTCGGCTCCCGCACGCTGGAGGATGAGACGGCCGAGGCGCTGGAGGCGGTTGCGATGGCGAAGGAACGCGCATGATCGCGATTGTCTTTCTGGTGCTGCTGCTGGGCGCCTCGATCTTCGGCGCGGCGGTGACCGGCCAGGCGCTGCCTGTCGCCGAGATCCTGATGCTGGTGGCGCTGTTCATGGTGTTCTTCGGGGCGGGCGTCTACATCGCCGCCGTGCTCGGCGTGCTTGGCGTGCTGATCGGGCTGATGTTCTCCGACCGGCCATGGTGGGCCTTCATGGGGCAGACGCTGTGGACGCCGACGAGCAACTACGTTCTGGTCGCGGTGCCGCTGTTCCTGCTGATGGGCGAGATATTGCTGCGCTCGGGCCTGTCCGAGCGGCTGTATCGCGCGCTCAATGTCTGGCTGAACCGGCTGCCGGGAGGGCTGCTGCACACCAATATCGCGAGCTGCGCGGTGTTCTCGGCGATCAGCGGCAGTTCCGTGGCGACGGCGGCGACGATGGGCTCCGTCGCGCTGCCGTTTTTCCAGGGCACGCCATACAACCAGCGCATGGTGCTGGGCTCGCTCGCGGCCGGTGGCGCGCTGGGCAACCTGATCCCGCCGGGGATCACCTTCATCCTGTACGGGCTGATGACGGAGACCTCGGTCGGCGCGCTGTATATCGCGGCCTTGCTGCCCGCGGCCCTGGTGACGGGGCTGTTCCTGTTGGTGATCTTCATCCACGGGCTGCGCAACCCGCTTCCCAAGCCGCCCAAGCTGCCGCTGGGGGTGAAGCTGCGCGCCCTGGTCGATCTGGTGCCGACCGTGCTGCTGATCCTGCTGGTGCTCGGTTCCATCTATGGCGGCTTCGCGACCGCGACCGAGGCCGCAGCACTGGGCGTGGTGGGGGCGGCTTTCTTCGCGCTGCTGGAGGGCAAGCTGTCCTTCCGGATGATCAATTCCGCCGCCGAGGCCACCGCGCGCAACACCGCGCTGCTGGGCCTGATCCTGTTCGGTGCCTACCTGCTGAACTACCTGCTGACCACGATCGGCGTGCCACAGGCGCTTGCTGCAATCATCGCCGACCTGCCGCTGCCGCCCTGGGCGATCATGCTGTGCATCATCGGGCTGTACATCGCGCTGGGGACGTTCATGGAAGGGTTTTCCCTGATCATCACCACGGTGCCGGTGGTCTTTCCCATCGTGATGGCACTGGGCTACGACCCGATCTGGTTCGGGGTGATCGTGACCATGCTGGTCGAGATCGCGCAGGTCAGCCCTCCGGACGGGACGGTGATGTATGTGCTGCAGGGGATGCGGCGTGACCGCGGCCCGATCACGGATGTGTTTGCAGGCGTGATGCCCTTCCTCGGCGTCTATCTGCTCGCCGTGGGATTGTTGATGATCTGGCCCGAAATAGCGACCTGGCTGCCGAAGGTAATGGGATGAGCGACGACAAACCTATCCGCATCGCCGTCGATATCGGCGGTACGTTCACGGACCTGCAGGTCTTCGACGGACGCTCTGGCGCCGTGCATGCGTGGAAGACGCCGACGACGCCGGAGGATCCTTCGATCGGGCTGCTCAACGGCGTGGCTGAGGCGGCGGAGCGCTTCGGCTTCGCGTTGGCCGAAGTGGGGCTGCTGCTGCACGGCACCACCATCGCGACCAATGCCGTGCTGGAACGCAAGCTCGCCCGCGCCGCGCTGATCACGACGGCGGGGTTCGAGGATGTGCT
>JBKJNV010000586.1:0-6362 GCA_046593435.1 Roseomonas sp. | reverse complement strand
TGGCCGCTGGTCGGCGATGCCGGGCATGGCTGGTACCTGCGCCCGGAAGCGCGCCGCAAGCTGATGCTTTCCCCGGCGGACGAGACCCCATCGCCCGCCTGCGACGCGCGGCCGGAGGAGATCGACATCGCCATCGCGATCGATCGCATGCAGCTCGCACTCGACATCCCGGTGAAGCGGGTGGAGCACAGCTGGGCCGGGCTGCGCACCTTCACGCCCGACGGCTCGCTTGCCATCGGCCCCGGTGCCGCGCCGGGCTTCTTCTGGATGTGCGGGCAGGGCGGCTACGGCATGCAGACCGCGCCGGCGGCGGGCGTGCTGCTCGCGCATATCATCGACGGCACCGACCCTGGCGCGCTTGTCACCATCATCCCCGCGGTCGATCCCCGCCGCTTCGAGGCCACGCCATGACCCTTCCCGGCTTTGCCGATGTCCAGGCCGCGGCCGCCCGGCTGGCCCCATACATCCTGCGCACGCCGCTGCTGCGCCACCCGCTGCTCGATGCGCTCACCGGCGGGACCATCCTGGTCAAGGCCGAATGCCTCCAGCGCACCGGCAGCTTCAAGCTTCGCGGTGCGACCAATGCCGCGCTGCTGATCCCCCAGGCCGCGCGGGCGGGCGGCATCGCCACGCATTCCTCAGGCAATCACGGCCAGGCCTGCGCTGCGGCCGCGCACCGCCTCGGCATGCCGGCCTATATCGCGATGCCGTCCGACGCGCCGGCCATCAAGGTCGAGAGCACCCGGCGCTGGGGTGCGGAGATCATCCCCTTCGACCGCCTGACCACCGACCGCGAGGCGCTGGCCGAACGCATCGCGACCGAACGCGGTGCGACTGCCATCCCGCCCTTCGACTATGCCGACGTCATCGCGGGCCAGGGCACCATGGCGCTTGAACTGATCGAGGATGCGGCCGCCCTCGGCCTCACGCCCGAAGCGCTGGCGGTGTGTACGGGGGGCGGCGGGCTGATCGCCGGCAGCGTGCTCTCGGCGCAGGCGCTCATTCCCCGCGCCGAGATCTGGGCGGTGGAGCCGGAGGGGTGGGACGACACCCGCGCCTCGCTCGCCGCCGGGCACCGCATCCCCGCCGATGGACAGGGTTCGACCTTCTGTGACGCGCTGCTGTCCAAGCAGCCTGGCGCGCTGACCTTCGCGATCAACGCGCAGCATCTGGCCGGCGGCGTGGTGGTGAGCGAGGCGGAGGTGCTGGCCGCGATGCGCTTCGCCTTCCAACACCTCAAGATCGTGGCGGAACCGGGTGGCGCGGTGGCATTGGCCGCAATCCTCGCCGGCAAGGTCGCCGTGCGCGGCCGCGTCGTGGGGCTGGTCATCAGCGGCGGCAATGTGGACCCGGCCGTCTTCGCGCGCGCGCTGGCTGCATGACGCGGCCGGGGCGGCATCACGGCCTCCGGATTGATTCCACCACCCGCTCGAAGGCCGGCAGCAGCCGCGGGAACTCCGCCGCCGGGGCTTCGGCCAGGACCCGCAGCGTGCCCCCCCGCTCGAAGAACAACACCCATTGCCGCAGCCGCCGCGGCCCCGCGCGCCCCTCGGTTACCACCACCTCCGTCCCGCCCAGGCGCAGGCTGCCGCCACCCTCGATGCGCACACCCGGCACGACACTCCGCAACGCCGCCTCCGCCGCCTGACGCCGGTCCGCCGGCGGCGGCGTTGCCGCCAGCGAGGTCGCGATCGTCAGCCGCGACGCCGCAGCGTCGCCCAGCGCGGCGCCCTGGGGCAACAACACCGCGGCCGCACCGCCCACCGCCTGGGCAAACCGCAGCGGTGCCACCTCATCGAACGCGAACGGCAGCGCCGCCCGCGCCGCGACCAGATCCGGCGGCCGCACCACCAAACTCAGCAAAGATGCCTCGATCGCCTCGGCCCGCGCCGCCGGCACGGGGAAACGTGGCACAAGAACCGTCACCAACGCCGTCATCTCCGGCCCCGGCACCGCCAACAGCCACACCGCACTCCCACCCCGGCGCCCGCGTACCAACAGGGCATCCCGCCCCGCCGCGCGCACATCACGCCGCGTCGCCTCTACAATGCCCTGCCGTTCCGGGGCGAACACCGCCCGCGCCACCGCCATCGCCATGCCAGGCTGCTCGGCGAGCAGGATGCGAGCGCCCGACCCCGCATCGGAGAACCCTGCGAAGGCGAGGGCGGGGAAGTACCCCGGCGGCGGCCGCAAGCCCAACGGACTGCCCGCCGGGAACAACGGCTGCGCGTGTGCGGGGAGGGTGAAGAGGAGGAGGAAGAGGAAAGCAAGGTTGGGGGCTTTGCCCCCAAGCCCCCACCAGGATCGTGTCGATCCTGGACCTCCATCTGTCGGTTCTGGGTTTGGGCGAGGGGTTTGAGCCTCGCCGGAGGCGAGGCGGGTTGGGGAGGGGGCGCAAGGTGATCCTTTGATCAAGGGAGTTCCCTTGATGCGCCCCCTCCCCAACCCGCCCCATTCAAGCAAGCCCAGCCCTCCCCTAACCCAGGACCAACCCATGCAGGGGTCCGGGGATCGGCGCGATCCCCGGCGGAGGTTTGGAGGCGGAGCCTCCATGCTTGCTTCCCTCTCTTCTACCCCTCCACCGTCTCCAGCAGCCCGCACAGCGTCGCGCAGCGCGGCGCTAGGTCGGTCCAGAGGATGTGTTCGAAGGGGGCGTGGGCGCCGGCGCCGGTGCAGCCCAGGCCGTCCAGCGTCGGGATGCCGAGGGCGGCGGAGAAATTCCCGTCCGATCCGCCGCCGCGGAATTGCTTCGGCAGGGTGTAGCCGTGGGTGGCGGCCAGGGCTTTGGCCTGGTCGTAGAGGGCGAGGGCGGCGGCGGTTTCCACCATGGGGGGCCGGTTCATGGCGCCTTCGACGGTGATGGTGATGCCGTTGCCATCGTCGCCGGCCATGGCGAGCAGCAGGGCGGTCATGCGTTCGCCGTCTTCGAGGGTGGCGACGCGGACGTCGATTTCGCAGCCCGCATCGGGCGGGACGACGTTGGGGCGGGTGCCGCCCCAGATCGGGGCGACGTTGGTGGTGGTGCCGCCGGCGAGGTCGGTCAGCGCGTGAATCTCCAGGATTTTGCGGGCCAGTGCGACGACGGCGCTGCGGCCATCCTGCCAGTTGCCGCCGGAGTGGGCGGAGCGGCCAGAGATGCGCATGGTGAAGCGGCCGACGCCCTTGCGGGCGGTGACGCAGGCGCCCCCGATGCCGGCGGGTTCGGGGATGAGGACGGCGCAGGATTTTTGCGCCTCGGCCTCGATCAGGGCGCGGCTGGTCGGGCTGCCGACTTCCTCGTCTGGGGTCAGCAGCAGCGTGATCGGGCGCCGGGTCGGGGTTTTCTGTCGCAGGATTTCCCGCACGGAGTGGAACGCCGAAAAACTGCCGGCCTTCATGTCGTAGATGCCCGGCCCATGGGCTTTGTCGCCATCGATCTTGTACGGCATGGAGGTCGCCAGGGTGCCGTGGTCCCAGACCGTGTCGAGGTGCCCTGCGACAAGCACGGGCTTGCCGGTGCCAGGGGTGCGGGCGACCAGGTTGTCGCCATAGCCGTCCCGGCCGGGGATCAGGGTGACGCTGGCGCCGACGGCTTCGAGTTCGGCGGCGCAACGGCCGATCAGGGCGCTGACGGCGCGGGGGTCCGTGGTGGGCGTCTCGTGTTCCACCCAGCCGCGCAGCTCGGACAGCAGGCGTTCGGAGGTTCCGATATCGGTGGCGGGCATGGGCGGGTTCCTGTCGCTGGCGGCGCGAGGTTAGGACGGCCCTTGCCCGGCGCAAGCCCCGCCGGTATCGGTCCCGCATGACCCTCAAACGCATCTGTGTCTTCTGTGGCGCGGCCATCGGCAACCGGCCGGAATACCGCGACGGAGCCATCGCGCTCGGCCGGATGATGGCCGCGCGCGGTATTGGCCTGGTCTATGGCGGCGGCGCCATTGGCATGATGGGCGCTATCTCGGACGCGGTGATCGAGGCCGGGGGCGAAGTCATCGGCATCATCCCGCACGGGCTGCTGGCGCGCGAGGCCGGCAAGCGCGGCCGCGTGGACCTGCGCGTGGTCGCCACCATGCATGAGCGCAAGGCGATGATGGCCGAGCTGTCGGATGGCTTCGCGGTGCTGCCGGGCGGCTTTGGCACGCTCGAGGAGGTGGTGGAGGTGCTGACCTGGCTGCAGCTGGGCATCCACCGCAAGCCGGCGGTGTTCATCGACACGGCGGGCTATTGGCGACCTCTGCTGGCCGCCTTTGATCACATGCTGGACGAAGGGTTCCTCCGCCCCGAGACCCGGCGCCTGGCCCTGGTCGCGCCCGATGCCGAGGGCGCGATCGACCGCCTGGCGCAGTTCGTGCCGCCGGTGGTGCCGCGCTGGCTGATACCGGGGGAAGAATGATCGCGACGCGCCAGGTCGGCTGGCGGGACACGCCGGAAGCGGCGCGCGGCGGCACCGTCGCCCTGGGCAATTTCGACGGTGTGCATCTGGGCCACCGCGCCGTGCTGCGCGCCGCCCACGCGGCCCGGCCGGATCTGCCCCTGCAGGCGCTGACCTTCGAGCCGCATCCGCGCGAGCATTTCCGCCCCGATGACCCGCCCTTCCGGCTGACCCTGGCGCCGGCCAAGGTGGCGGCGCTGGAAGCGGCAGGGGCGCGGGTGGTGCACGCGCTGCCCTTCGATGCGGAACTGGCCGCGATGAGTGCGGGGGATTTCGTCGAGCAGGTGCTGCACAGGGCCCTGGGCGCGAAGCACCTCGCCTGCGGGGCTGATTTCGCCTTTGGCCACCGGCGCGGCGGCGACGTGGCCTTCCTCGCGCACGAGGCGGAGGCGCGTGGCATTGGCCTGTCCATCGTCCCCGCCGTCAGCGATGCCGCGGGGCCGATCACCTCCACCCGCATCCGCCGCGCGCTGCAGGATGGCTACCCGGATCGTGCGGCGGAGATGCTGGGCCACGCCTGGGCGATCGAGAGCGAAGTCGTCCATGGCGACAAGATCGGCCGCGTGCTGGGCTGGCCCACCGCCAACATGTGGATCGGCCGGCACCTGGAGCCGGCGCGCGGGGTCTATGCCGTGCGCGCGCGGCTGCCCGATGGGCGCGTGGTGCCGGGGGTGGCCAATATCGGCCGCCGCCCGACACTCGGCGGCGACCCGCAGACCCGGCTGGAGACCTACCTGTTCGACTTCTCCGGCGACCTCTACGGCCAGGTGATGGCGGTGGCGCTGCTGCATTTCCTGCGCCCGGACGCGAAGTTCGATGGGCTGGAGGCGTTGAAGGTTGCGATCGGCGAGGATGCCGCGAATGCCCGGCGGGTGCTTGGCCTCCGCGCATGACGCGACCCGGCCGGGCGGATCGAGACGAGAAAGCAACGATGCGTGGCGGCGGGCCATCCCGCCTGCTCCGTGCTTGACCTGCCGCGCGGCACCTCCCCATAAGGCTGCCATGGCACCGGCGAGCATAGCGCGAATTATGGCCTCGGCCCTCTGAAGGGGCCGGCCTCGCTTTTGCGCAACCGCTGACCCGCCGCCTCGCCGGCGACCGAGATCCAGGCATCATGAACGACGCACCCTCCGAGCCTCGCGACTACCGCGGCACCGTGTTCCTGCCGAACACGCCCTTCCCCATGCGCGGCGACCTGCCCAAGCGCGAACCCGCGATGCTGGAGCGCTGGACGCGGATCGGGTTGTGGGAGCGGCTGCGCGAACAATCCAAGCAGCGCACGCCCTTCATCCTGCATGACGGCCCGCCCTACGCGAACGGCAACCTCCATATCGGGCATGCGCTGAACAAGATCCTGAAGGACGTGATCAACCGCGCCGCACAGATGGCTGGGCGGGATGCGGATTACGTCCCGGGATGGGACTGCCACGGCCTGCCGATCGAATGGAAGGTCGAGGAGGAATACCGCAACCCGAAAGGCAAGTACCAGGGCGGGCGCGACAAGGATTCTGTCCCCGTGCTGGAATTCCGCGCCCAGTGCCGCGAATACGCGCAGCATTGGCTGGGCGTGCAGCGCGATGAATTCGTGCGGCTCGGCGTCGCGGGGGATTGGGACCACCGCTACGCGACGATGGATTTTCCGTCCGAGGCGGCGATCGCCGGCGAGATCGGGAAATTTTTGTTGAATGGGTCGCTGTATCGCGGGCTGCGGCCGGTGATGTGGAGTCCGGTGGAAAAAACCGCGCTGGCGGAAGCGGAGATCGAATACCACGACCACGTCTCGCCGACGCTGCACGCGCAATTCCGCGTGCTGGCCGCGCCGGCGGCCAAAGATATCGTCGGCGCCGATGTGGTGATCTGGACGACGACGCCCTGGACCATGCCAGGCAACCGCGCCGTCGCGTATGGGGATGAGATCGACTACGCGGTGGTGCGAGTTGTGTCGGTCAGTTTC
>JBKJNV010000510.1:0-4967 GCA_046593435.1 Roseomonas sp. | reverse complement strand
GGCGGAAAGGCCACCCAATCCGCCGCCGATGACGACAACCTTGCTCATGCTCTGTCCCTTCAGGCCGTGACCGCCGCCACGGCGTGCGCTGGCGCGACGTCCGTCGGCGCGATGCCCAGATCCTGGGCCACGAGGCCCGCCGTAATCCGCGCGCCCTCATAAATCACCGGCAGGCCGGAACCGGGGTGGGTGCCGCCGCCCACCAGATAAACGCCCTCCGCATCCGCAAAGCGGTTGCCGGGGCGGAAGCACAGCATCTGTCCGAGGTCATGGGAGAGGTTGAACGTCGCCCCATACCCGATCGCGTAGTCGTCGAGCCACATCTGCGGTGTCACATTGTGTTCGTAGCGGATGCGCTGCTCGATATCCGGAATGCCGAGCGCCTTGATGCGTTCGATGGCCAGCGCGCGGTAGCGCGGCGCCTCCGCGCTCCAATCCGCGCCGTGGCGCAGGTTCGGGACGGGGATCAGCACGTAGATCGCCGAATGGCCGGGTGGCGCCATCGAGGCGTCCGTCACCACAGGGTTCTGCACATAGACCGAGGGCTGGTCGGGGATGATGCCGCCCTCGATCTCGGCGATGTTCCGCTTGTAGTCGGCCGAGAGCAGGATCGAGTGGTGCGCGAGCTGCGGAAAGCTGCCCTCGACACCGAGGTAGAGCATGAAGGTGGAGCAGGAATAGCGCGCCTTCTCGATGCGCTTGTTCGTCCAGTGGCGCCGCACCCCGTTGGGGATCAGCTTGGGCACGGCATGGGCGAAATCGCCATTCACCACCACCGCATCGGCCGGGTGCCGCACACCGCCGACCTCCACGCCGACGGCGCGCCGGCCTTCGAAGGCGATGGAATCGATCGGTGTGGAAAGCTTGATTTCGACGCCCAAGCGTTCGGCCACGCGCGCCATGGCGGCGGAGACTTCTCCGCAACCGCCGCGCGGATGGAACACCCCGTGCTCGTATTCGAGAAAGCTCAGGATGGTGAACAGCGAGGGGCAGCGGAACGGGCTCATGCCCAGGTATTTGGTCTGGAAGCTGAAGGCGAGCCGCACGCGCGGGTCGGAGAAATGCGCGCCCAGATCGGCGTCCACGGAGCGATAGGGCCGCATCAGGCGCAGCGCCTTGAGCATGTCAAAGCCGAGCAGGTCGGATTTGGAGCTGAAGGCGCGCGCGAGGACGGGGCGGAATTTCTCAAGCTTGGCACGGTTCTCGGTCATGAAGCGCCCGAGGTTGCGCGCATCCCCCGGCGAGAGCTTGGCGATCTCCTCGGCCATGCGCGTCATGTCGGAGGTGGCGTTGATGGTGACGCGCTGCTCGCCATCGAAGATCAGGCGATACATCGGATCAAGGCGGATCAGATCGACCTCATCCTCAAGCCGCGTGCCGCAGGCCTCGAAGATTTCGGCGAGGATGCGTGGATACAGGAAGAAGGTCGGCCCGAGGTCGAAGCGGTAGCCTTCGGGCGTGGTCAGCACGCGGGTGCGGCCGCCGACCACGGGATCCTTCTCATACAGGGTGACGCGCGCGCCGGCGGCGGCCAACTGCATGGCAGCGGCGAGGCCGCCTGGCCCGGCGCCGATCACCGCGACGCGGGAGCGGGGGCGAATATTCGCGGGCGCTTGGATATTCATCCGGTCGGCTGGTCCCTCATCGAGTCCGATCTCAAAAATTGCGCAATCCTGACCGGAGTACCACCGCAGATACGGCTTTGCCGCGGAATCGCAAGCGTCCGTCGGGCATATTGGCGCGTGGTGCTGCGCCGCATCATGCCCGGGCGCTGCCCAGAACCTCACCGATCTCGATGAAACGCGCCCCGGCGCGCGGCAGCATCCGCTGGCGGAAGAAGCGCTCCGTCTCGGCGTAGCGGTCATCGAGTGCGGCCGCGCGGGCCAGCAGCCAGGCGCCCAGCACCCAGCCCGCCGCATCCAGATAGGCGAAGGCGACCGACTGGGCAGCCTCCGGCTCGGCGGCCACGATGCGGGCTGTCGCCGCCTCGAAGGCATCGAGCGCGGTGGCGATCGCGGGTGCGGCGGTGCGCGCCTCGGCGATCAGCAGGTGCATGGCGGCCCCCTGGTCACGGCCGAGCTTGCGGGCCACCAGATCGATGGCCTGGATGCCGTTGGTGCCCTCATAGATCGGCGCGATCCGTGCATCGCGGAGCACCTGCGCGGCGCCGGCATCCTCGCAATAACCCATCCCGCCATGCACCTGGACACCGGTGGAGGCATTCTCCACCCCTCGCTCGGTGCACCAGGCCTTGGCGATGGGGGTCAGCAGCGCGAGGCGGAGCTCGGCCTCCGCGGCACCTGTGCGGCGGAAGCGGTCGCCGGCGGCCGCCGTCTCCAGCGCGAGCAGGCGGGCGGCGAGCGTGGAGGCGCGCATTTCCATCAGCATCCGCGCGACATCCGGATAGGCCTCGATCTTGCGGCCGCCCTGCTCGCGCTCGCTCGCGTAGTGTTCCGCGAGTTCCAGCGCGCGGGCGCCGTGGGCGACGCCCTGCACCGCGATGGCCAGGCGGGCATTGTTCATCATGGCGAACATCGCGTTCAGCCCGCGATGCGCCGCGCCCACCAGCTCCGCCTCCGCCCCTTCGAACAGCATGGTGCAGGTGGGCGAGGCGTGGATGCCCATCTTGTGCTCGATCCCCCCGCAGCGCAGCGCGTTGCGGGTGCCGTCGGGCAGCATGCGCGTCGTCGCAAACAGCGAAATCCCGCGCGACCCGGGTGGCGCATCCGGCAGGCGCGCCAGCACCAGGTAGACGATGTTTTCGGCGCAGTCGTGGTCGCCCCAGGTGATGTAGATCTTCTGGCCGTGCAGCGCGTAGCGCCCCTCGCCCAGCGATTCCGCTCGCGTGCGCAGGGTGCCGAGGTCGGAGCCCGATTGCGGCTCGGTCAGGCACATCGCGCCGGTCCAGGCCCCGCTCACCATGTGCGGCAGCAGCCGCGCCTTCTGCTCGGCGCTGCCGTGGTGGTCCAGGCATTCGATGGCGCCGGCGGTCAGCAATGGGCCGAGCGCGAAGGAGGCGTCGGCGGCCAGCGCGAACTCCATCATCGCGACCCACAGGCTGCCGGGCAGCGCCTGGCCGCCGAACGCCTCGGGTGCGGAGAGCCCCTGCCAGCCGCCCTCCATCCATTGCCGGTACAGTGGTGGATAGCCGCGCGGCGTGGTCACGATGCCATTGGCGTAGCGCGCGCCTTCCCGGTCGGCGGCCTGGGCGCCGGGCAGGATCGCATCGCGGCAGAAGCGCGCGGCCTCGTTGACGACCTGGGCGATATCCTCGGCGCCGAGGCCGGCATTGGCCGTGTCCCCCATGCGGGTCAGGCCGAAGATCACGTCTTCCGCGGCGGTGGTGCGCATCGCTTCGCTCCGTATGTCATGCCCTCAAGCGGCGGGCGCGGCCTCCGGCCGCTTGCCTTTCGCCGGACGACCGGCGTTCGCCCATTCGGGCTCGCGGTGCGCGCGAAGGGCGCGCCCCGAAAGTGCAACCTCGAGCGCCGCTGGCCGCTCCAAAGCAGGCCGGCCTCATTAGTCCCTATACCGTGTCGCGGGCGCGCTCGAACAGCAGCCCGTCGGGCGCCGGCGTCTCGCCCGCGGCCCAGTCGGGCAGGGCGCGCGCCAAGCTGGCGTCGCCCGAAGCCGCGGCCAGCGCCATCCCCAGCAACGGTCCGAACTTGAACCCGTGGCCCGAGAAGCCACTCATCACGAATGCGCGCGGTCCCATCGGTTCCACGATGAACCGCTCGCCCTCGCTCACATCATAGTAGCAGGCGCGCGCCGACAGCACGCGATAGCGCGCCAATTCGCGAATGCGCCGATGCGCGAGGTCCAGGATGGCCTCGGCCTCGGCCGCGGTGGCGTGGCGATCATCCTCGGCATCGCCCACGTTGGTGAAGCGATGATCGCCGATCTTGAGCGGCGTGCCGGCGACCGGCGGCACGGCGTAGAAGCCACCCTCCTCGGAGAGGTCGAGCAGCATCGGCGCGCTCTCCCACGCCAGGCGATGATCATAGGGAGCGTCGAGATAGACCACCACCTGGCGCGAGGCCTGCACACGGGAGGCGATGCCCGGCAGAAGCTGCGGCGCCCAGGGCCCGGCGGCCACCACCAACAGGTCGGCCCGCAGGCTGGACCCGTCATCGAGCATGAGCGTTGCGCGCGTTGCATCCACCCGCGTCGCCCGCGCGGTGATGAAGCGAACGCCGCGTGCGAGCAAGTGGCGGTGCATCGCGATCACGATGCGCTCGGCCAGCAGCACGCCGCCGGCCTGCATCAGGAAGGCGCGCGCGATGCCGGTGCCCCACAGCATCGGGTAGCGGGCCGCGACGTTGCGGGCGCCGAGCAGGCGCAGCGGCCGGTTCTCGGCGGCGAGCGCGGCGCGGCTTTCACCGAGCCATCCGCCTTCGGCATCGGCCATGGCGAGCACGCCGGTCTGGACGTAGAGCGACTCGCCCAGATCCTTCCACAGCGTGTCCCAGGCATCGAAGGCGTCGTCGACCATGCGCATGTAGCCAGCCTGGGCGCCGTAGGCGTGGCGGATCAGGCGCTGGTGATCATTGGAGGCGCCGCGCGGATTGGGCACGCCATCCTGGTCAACGACCGTGACCGCATGGCCAGCCCGTTCGAGCGCCCATGCGGCGGACAGTCCCATGATGCCGCCCCCCAGCACCAAGGCACGCTTTTGAGTCTCTCCCATCGGTCGATCATGCGACGGTCGAGCGGATTTGTGAACAGGGCTTCAACGCAAGGCGTGTAACCGCAGCCATGCGACGCGCGACGCCCCGGGTGCGAGCAGCCGCAGCGCGCCGTGCGCGGCGAGAGCGGGACGGTTCGGCGCATTGGGGATGTGGCTCGAGGGTTCCAGGCAGATGGCGGCGGCATGGGGCGGGACATAGAGCTGCAGGTTCCGCGCCCAGGCGCCCCCGGCGCGGAGTTCCAGCCGCAGTTCCGCATCTTCGAGCCGCGCCTTGCCCGCC
>JBKJNV010000468.1:0-4408 GCA_046593435.1 Roseomonas sp. | reverse complement strand
TGCCGCCTTCGCCGCACTGAACCTCGATGTCGCCGTCGTTGCCGCCTATGGCCTGATCCTGCCGCCCGCGATGCTGGAGGCCCCCCGGCGCGGCTGCCTGAACATCCACGCCTCCCTGCTGCCGCGCTGGCGCGGGGCAAGCCCGATCCAATCCGCGATCCTCGCCGGCGATTCCGAAAGCGGCGTCACCATCATGCGCATGGAAGAAGGGCTCGACACCGGCCCGATGCTGCTGGCCGAGGCGGTGCCGATCACCCCGCGCATGACGGCGGGCGCCCTGCATGACGCGCTGTCACCGGTGGGCGCGCGCCTGATCCTGCGCGCCCTGGCCGAAGACCCGCCCGCCACGCCGCAGCCGGAACACGGCATCACCTACGCTCCAAAAATTACCCGCGAGGATGGCCGCATCGACTGGCGCCAGGATGCACATGCGCTGGATCGCCGCATCCGCGCGCTGCCCTGCTTCTTCACCCATGGCGCCGAGACGCTGCGCCTGCTGGAGGCCGAGCCCGTTGAGGGACATGCCCCGCCCGGCACCATCCTGGATGCGGCCCCACGCATCGCCACCGGCCGCGGCGCGCTGCGCCTGTTGCGCATCCAACGCGCCGGCCGGGCCGCGCTGCCCGCCGCCGATTTCCTGCGCGGCTACGCGCTGTCCCCCGGCGAGATCCTGCCCTGATGCCGCGCTACGCGCTGATGGTGGAATATGACGGCGCCCCCTTCCATGGCTGGCAGCGCCAGGGGGATGGCTTGGCCTCCGTCCAGCAGGTGATCGAGGACGCGGCGGCACACCTCAACGCTGGCGTCGCGCCCACGGTGGGCGCGGCCGGCCGCACCGATGCCGGCGTCCACGCCGAAGCCCAGGTCGCCGAACTCGACCTCGAAGCCGACCACGCCCCCGAACGCGTGCGCGAGGCGCTGAATTTCCACACCCGCCCGCACCCCGTCTCCATCATCCGCGCCGCACGCGCGCCGGAGGGTTGGTCGGCGCGGTTTTCCTGCATCGGCCGCGCCTATCGCTACCGCATCCTCAACCGCCGCCCGCGCCCGGCGCTGGAGGCGGGGCGCGTCTGGCACGTGCAGGCGCGCCTCGACGCGGACGCGATGCACGCGGCCGCCCAGATGCTGCTGGGCAAGCATGATTTCTCCGCCTATCGCGCCGCGTCGTGCCAGGCGAAGGATGCGCTGCGCACGCTCGATCGGCTCGATATCGCGCGCTACGCCGATGATGTGGAATTCCGCGTCGAGGCGCGCAGCTTCCTGCACCACCAGGTGCGCAACCTGGTCGGCACGCTGGTGCAGGTGGGCCAAGGCAAGCGCCCCGTCACCTGGCCGCGCACGGTGCTCGACAGCCGCGACCGCGCGCGCGCGGGGCAGACGGCGCCTCCGGAGGGCCTGACCTTCCTCGCCGCCCGCTACGCGGAGCCGCTGGACTGGGTGTAGACTGCCCGCCAAGACGCCACGGGAGCCACGCCATGATGATCCGCCGCCACCTTCTCGCCGCCGCCGCCCTGCTGGGCGCCTCACCCGCCCTGGCCCAGGCGCCGGTGCCGCCCGCCGCGCGGGCCGAACTGGCACCGACCGGCACGCTGCGCGCCGCCATCAACTACGGCAATCCGGTGCTGGTGCAGCGCGACCCCGCCGGCGGTGAGCCGCGTGGCGTCTCTCCCGCACTCGCCCGCGCACTGGCCGCGCGGCTCGGCGTGCCGCTCACCATGGTGCCCTTCGACGCGGCTGGGCGCGTGACGGAGGCGAACCGTGCATCGGGCGGCAATGCCTGGGACATCGCCTTCGTCGCCATCGATCCCGTCCGCAGCGAGGGCATCGCCTTCACCGCCCCCTATGTCGTGATCGAGGGCATCTACGCCGTCCCCATCGCCTCCCCCATCCGCAGCAATGAGGAAGTGGACCGGGCAGGGGTGCGCATCTCCGTCGGCCGCGGCAGCGCCTATGACCTGTTTCTCACCCGCGAGATCCGCAACGCGACGCTGGTGCGCACCGGCACCTCGGCCGCCGCGATCAGCGAGTTCGCGCGCGACGGGCTGGAGGTGGTGGCCGGCGTCGGCCAGCCGATCCGCGATTTCGCCGCCGCCAACCCTGGCTTCCGCGCCCTGCCGGGCCGCTTCATGGTGATCGAGCAGGCCATGGCCGTCCCGCGCGGCCGCGACGCCGCACTCGCCTTCCTGCGCGACTTCGTTGAGGAGGCGAAGGCCTCCGGCTTCATCGCCCGCGCCCTGGCCGAGAGCAACCAGCCCGACGCGGCGGTGGCACCCGCGGCGCGGTAGCTAGTAGTTACGCAAGGCACCCAGCGCAGTGACTCGCCAAGCATCCGAGCTTGATTTCGCCCTGTCTTGGCGGGTTGGAGACTCGTCATCTGGTAAAAACTGCAAGGCATCCGAGCAGCCCAGCGGTCACGACACTTCCGATTGCCATACCGATGCCGGCAAAGGCACCGGCGACAGGGCTGATCCGGAGCGCTCTCGCCGTGCCCTGTCCGTGGGATGCAATCCCCATGGCAAGGCCGATTGCTCGCTCATCGCGCGCCCCTGAGAGCTTCGCAATCCAAGGGCCGGCAACGGCCCCTACCAGGCCAGTCATCACCACAAGCGCTGTGGTGAAGGAAGGAAGACTCCCCAAAAGCTCGGCTACACCAATGGCCGCGCCGGCGGTGACCGACTTTGGCGCGAGAGCAAGCAGCGTGGCGTTGCTGGCGCCCAGCAACCACGCAATGCCGAGACCCGCAGTCAGACCGGACGCCACCCCGACCATGACCGCAATGATGATCAGGATCCGGGACGAGCGGATCAGAGCAGCTTGGCGCAGCAGGGGCACCGCGAGCAGGACAACGGCCGGCCCGAGCAGAATGTGGATGGGCGAGGCCCCGATCATGTAGGCCTCATGGCTGATGCCAAGCATTGTGAGGAACAGCCCAACGGTCGCCATCGCAATCATCGTCGAGTTCGCAAGCATATGACCGCGGCAAAGCAGCTGCAGTTTGACGCCCACCACATAAGCTCCAAGGGTGAGCCCCACACCGAAGAGCGGGCTCATCGCAAGGCTGCTGAAACTCAGATTTTCAGACATGACCGTGCGCCTCGCCTTTTTTCGCCGTCGGCAATGCCGTCCGCTGGTGTTCCCAGGCTGCCAGCCGCTCAACTGTCGCAGCCGTGACGGCAATGCCGATGAGTGTGCCGCCGATGACAGCGCCGAGGATCGGTAGCCCCTCTGCCCTTATGATGTCCGTATGGGCGATTACCCCGGCCCCTGCTGGCACAAAAAGGATTGCCATGTTCGGCAGCAATCCGTCGGCTAGCCGGGCTAATGGTTCAGGTGGGGCTTTGTGGCGTGCCATGTCGGCATAAAGGCCCAGCAGTCCGAGGACTGAACCCGGCAAGGGCACACCAGCAAGTCGAGCGGCCGCTTCGCCAGCAGCAAGCCAGAAGGTGACGCGCAGAACGGCCTCGAGCATCGGGGGCCTTCCCTAATCTGGTGGATTGGCGGTGGCGGAACGCGAGAAGCTGATCGAAGGAGCCAGGGACCTTCGTCGCAGCGAAATCCATGGCTCTGCCCATTGCCCCGTGGGAACCAGCACGCCGAGCCTGCACAACAGGAGACTGGAGATATCCTTCGGCGACGCCCTGCCGGCGGCGGCGGTCATGGCGGCACTGGCGCAGCGTATGCTCGGCAGCATAATCGGGCCCTCCCGGCCAATCCTACGAAGCGGCGAACATTGCGCGAGGTGACGGCAGCCGCGCAGTGCGCTGGGTCACATCGGAGGGATCGCGACTTCGCGGTTTCATCCTTCCAGCACGGCATGCAGCCGAGCAGCGCCGCACGCAGATACACGACACCGCAGATCGGGCGGGGCCCGTAGCAGGGGCAGCGTTTCCCGGCGCTTGTTCTGCCCGAACCCGCCGGCCAGCGCGGCCCTCACCGGCGCCGACGCAGCAGGCTGACAGCAAAGAAGTCCTCCACCTCAGCAGCCGAGAGCGCGGCCATTGCAGGCGAGGCCTCTGACCTAACCCATCCCGTACCATCGGGCCGGGGGAGCATGGACGACCCCTGGCCACTAGTAGCCCCCGTAGGCCGTGTTGCCAGCATCCTCCATGGTCACGGTGATGTTCGGATATCCAGCGACATGGATGAACTTGGTCGTCACGGTCGGTGGATTGGTGGTGCGGTCGATGTACGAGAAGGACCAGTTGCTGCCGCCCATGCCGCCAAGCTGCGCAATCCGAGCGGAGCGCTTCGACTGAGCCTCGACGCTAGGGCGCGTCTTCCAGCACATTCGTCTTGAACTCCGCCGGCGAGGTGATCTCGATCAGCTCCAGATCCTCGGAGTGCGCGATCTCGCGGTGCCGCACGCGCGGCGCCTGGTAGATGCAATCGCCCGGGCGCAGCTCGACCT
>JBKJNV010000438.1:0-5018 GCA_046593435.1 Roseomonas sp. | reverse complement strand
GAAGCGCGAACGAGCTTGTGTTCAGCGGCACGATTCAGCCACCATCCTTAGTAATTGAGCCGCCGATTCGCGGCCCGATTCGCGCGTCGGCGCTTTGTTCGCGCGACTCGGGGCAAGTACTTGAATTTGTTCCGTTCCAAATTTCGGGGCGCGGCGAAGTGTTCGCCCATCGTTCCCATCACCCCGGACGGCGCCCGATCGCGATGCTCACCGCGACCAGTCCGAACCCTGCCAGGACCATGGTGACGGGCGCCCCAAGGCTCCCCAGCGCCAGCCCGTATATGATCGGCCCCAGGCTCTGGCCGGAGAAGAAGCTGAAGGCGTGCAGCGACACGGCCGAGGCGCGGGATTGCGGCGCGACCTCGCTCACCCGCGTCTGGATCGAGTTGTGGATCATGAAGAAGCCGATCCCCAACACCAGCATCGCCCCGATCGCGATCCCGAGGTTCGGGGCCGAGCCGAAGGCGCCGAGGCCCAGCAGG
Source organism: Roseomonas sp. (assembly GCA_046593435.1). Classification (GTDB taxonomy): domain Bacteria; phylum Pseudomonadota; class Alphaproteobacteria; order Acetobacterales; family Acetobacteraceae; genus Plastoroseomonas. The sequence continues at coordinate 4,536 of JBKJNV010000438.1, read as the reverse complement.
CTCAGCGCGCCGCCCAGCATGACCATGCGCCCCTGCCCGATCAGCCGCAGGATCGGCGGGGCGATGATGGCGAAGATGATGCCGCCCACACCGAAGGCGCCGATGGTGAAGCCCGCCTCGCGCACGCCGCCCAGGCCCTGGCCCAGCAGCAGCGGTGCGATATAGGGGAAGACGCCGTAAATCAGCGCGCCCTCGATCGCGACCATGGCGTAGAGGAAGCGCGCCGCCGGGTTGCCGATGATGCCGCGGTAGCGCTGCAGGGCGACCACGATGTCGAACCGCCCGCGGGCTTCCTGCATGCCGCCCCGCCAGGCCTCGTTGAGCACGAAGACCCCGCCCGATAGGGCGACGCCGGCGCAGCCGAGCAGCACGCCGCGCCAGCCGATGCTTTCCATCAGGATGCCGGCCAGCGCGCCGCCGGCGATCTGCCCGATGATGGCGAAGACCAGCAGCCGGCTGATCGCCACCTGGCGCTGGGCCATGGGCACCGCGTCACCGATGATCGCGATGGTCACCGGCATGACGCCGCCTGCGGCAGCTCCCGCGAGGATGCGCGCCACCGTCAGCCAGCCCAGCGTGGGGGCCAGGGCGCAGAATGTCAGCATCCCGGCCAGGACCAGCAGCGCGAAGGCTACCATGCGGCGCTTGCCGGTGGCGTCCGCAACCGGGCCCAGCACCGGCTGGATCAGCGCGAAGGGCAGCGAGAAGGCGGTCGACAGCAGCGCGATCCGGTCTGCGGAGACGGCGAATTCGCGGCCCAGCTCGGCGGCTGCGGGGTCCAGCGCGCGGATGGCGAGGGCGCCGGCGAAGCTCGCGATGCCGAAGACACAGGTGAGGCGGAGGATGGAGGGTGTAGGGGGCGACATCTGCGGCCAATTCTGGGCGCCTGAGCGGCCCATGCCCAGGGGGCCAAGCCGCATGGCGGCATCGCGCGGCGCGGTGACTGCGCATTTCGAGGCATTTCGCGCCCGGTACGGCCGCAACTCAGCCCAGGGCGCCCTGGGCTGGCCCTGGGGCGCATCCTGCGACAGGCTGCGTGGCTATCACGGAGCGGCGAGCATCGGCCACGCGCCGCGGGGCGGCCGGTCGAGAGGGGTATCGCATGCGCGCGCAAGCACTGGAGTTCGGCTGGTACCTGCCGACCAGCGGCGACACCACCCGCTACGCCGATGGGCCGAATGTGGTCCCCGCCGGGACCGCCATGTTCGACCGCGTGGTAGCGGCGGCAGAGGCCGCGGGCTTCGAATACCTGCTGGTGCCCGTCGCCATTCCCTGCTGGGAGGCCTGGGTGACCACCGCCTTCATGGCCGGGCGGTCCAGCACCATCCGCATGCTGGTCGCGGCACGGCCGGGCTACATCAACCCGGTGATGCTGGCGAAGATGGTCACCACCTTCGACCAGCTCACCGGTGGGCGCATCGCGGTCAACCTCATCGCCGGGCAATCCGAGGCGGAGAACGCGGCCGACGGCATCCGCCTGCCCAAGGAAGATCGCTATGCGCTGATGGCCGAGGAAGTGGCCATCATGAAGGCGCTGTGGACCGCCGAGGCGCCGCTGGACTGGGAGGGGCGCTTCCACACCCTGCGCGGTGCGCGCGTGATGCCACCGCCGCTGCAGCGGCCGCATCCGCGCTTCTACCTGGGCGGCGGGTCACGCCAGGCCTGGGAGATCTCGGCCGCCCATGCCGATGTGCACCTGTTCTGGGGCGACCGGCCCGAGACCATCGCCGGGCAGATCGGCGAAATCCGCGCCATGGCCGAGGCCGCCGGGCGCGGCGATGCGCTGGGCTTCGGGATGCGGCTGCAGATCATCTGCCGCGAGAGCGAGGCGGAGGCATGGGCCGCCGCCGAGGAGCTGGTGGCCGACGTGAGCGTGGCGCGCACCGAGGCGGTGCGGGCGAACATTGCAAATTCGGTCGCCAATCAGCGCGTGCAGGCGCTGCTGAGCGAGACGGGCGGGCTGATCGCGCCGAACCTGTGGGCGGGCCTCGCCCGGGTGCGGCAGGGGGCGGGGGTCGCTGTCGTGGGCAATCCGGTGCAATGCGCCGATGTGCTGCAGCGCTTCATCGACATGGGCTGCCACAGCTTCTGTCTGTCGGGCTACCTTCATGACGCGGAGGCCGAGCGCTTCGGGCGGCTGGTGCGCCCGCTGCTGATGGCGCGGAACCCGGGCAGGTTTCCGGCCGCCTGAGCCGCGCTGCCTGGGGCAATATCCGTTCGGATGGAGTCATCTGAACGGATTTCCTGCTCCAGCAAACATGAACTCTAGAACAGCGCGACCGCGAGGGTGGTGAATGTGGCGACGCCCAGGGAGGTCAAGGTCAGGATCATGCCGGCCATGCGGAAGGCCAGCGGCTCCGGCTCCTGCCGGATGCCATAGGCGTGCAGGGTCCGGCCGACCAGCGTGGCGAGCCCGATCGCGTGCACCAGAAGCCATGGCGTGCCGCCGCTTTCCGCCAGCGCCATCAGCACCAGGATCAGCGGCACGTATTCGGCGAAATTCGCATGCGCGCGGGCGGCGCGGAACAACAGCCGGTCTTCCCCGGTGCCGAGCGCGATCCGCGAGGCGTAGCGCGCGCGCACGACGCCCACGGTGATCGCCAGGTACAGGAGCGCCAGCAGCGCCGCGTAGAGGGCTGTGGCTCGCATCATGCGGCCTCGGCGATATCGGCGAATGGGCCGCCGGTGAGCCAGGCCAGCGCCTCCGCATCGGTGGCGAAGACATGCATCGGCGAGCCCGCAGCGGCCCAGAGCCGCGGCCAGGCGCGCAGCGCGGCATCCAGGACCACGACCGGCGCGGTCAGATGCCCAACGGGGGCCACGCCACCGATGGCGAACCCCGTCACCTCCCGGACCCAGGCAGCATCGGCCCGCTTTAGCGGCATCGCGGCGGCCGCCGCCAGCTTGGCCATATCCACCCGATGCGCGCCCGATGCGATGGCGAGGACCGGCCGGGCGCCCGCGCGGAAGACGATGCTTTTGGCGATCTGGCCGATCTCGCACCCGACCGCCGCCGCGGCCTCGGCGGCGCTGCGCGTGCCTTCGGGAAAGCGCTCGACCCGATCATCATGCCCGGCCGCGCGGAGGGCAGCGCGAACCCGCGCGACGGAGCCGGTGTCTTCGGTCATGCCAATCCCCTTGCCTGCCCACAACATGCCGCCGCGGGCCGCGAATGCAAACCTTGCGTGGCGGCCAGGCGCGCCAGCGCCTACATGCGGGCGGATGGAACCGCTCGCCCTTTATATCCACTGGCCGTTCTGCGCGGCGAAATGCCCCTATTGCGACTTCAACTCCCATGTGCGGGAGGGTGTGGACGCCGCCCGCCATGGCCGTGCGCTGCGGCGGGAACTGGCGCATGCGGCGGCACAGGTCGGGCGGCGACCGCTCGCCTCGATCTTCTTCGGCGGCGGCACCCCGTCCCTGATGCCGCCCGCAGTGGTGGCCGACCTCATCGCCGATGCGCGCACCCTGTTCGACGCTGCGCCCGGGATTGAGATCACGCTCGAAGCCAACCCGACCAGCGTGGAGATCGGCAAGCTCCGGGCCTTCGCCGAAGCGGGGGTCAACCGCGCCTCGCTGGGCATCCAGGCCCTCGACGGGGAGGCGCTGCGCTTCCTCGGCCGCCAGCATGACGCCCGCGAGGCGATCGCCGCCCTGGAAGCGGCGCGGGCCATCTTCCCGCGCCTGTCCTTCGACATGATCTACGCTCGCCCCGGGCAGGAGGAAGCCGCCTGGCGGGCCGAGCTTCGCCGGGCGCTCGCACTCGCCGCCGATCACCTCTCGCTCTACCAGCTCACCATCGAGCCGGGGACGAAGTTTGCCACCCTGTTCGGGCGTGGCGATTTCGCGCTGCCGGAAACCGAGGCGGCGGCGGCGATGTACAGCGCGACCGCCGAGGAAGCCGCCCGCTTCGGCCTCGCCGCGTATGAGGTCAGCAACTACGCCAAGCCCGGGGCGGAAAGCCGGCACAACCTGCAATATTGGCGCTATGGCGACTATCTCGGCATCGGCGCCGGCGCACATCAGCGCGTGCTGGGAACCCAGGGCATGCGGGCGTCCCGCCGCCACCGCGCGCCGGAGGAATGGCTCGCCCGTGTCGAGCGCGAGGGGCATGCGGTGGTCGAGGAGGAATGGCTGACCCCGCGCGACCGCGCGCGGGAGGCGCTGCTGATGGGGCTGCGCCTGGCCGAGGGCGTGGAGATCGCGCGCATCGAGGCGCGGAGCGGCCTGGCCTTCCTGGACTGCCTGGACGAAGCGATGCTGCGGGACTGCCTCGACGCCGGCTATCTCGAGCAATCGCCGGGCCGGCTGCGCGCCACCGGCGAGGGCCTGATCCGGCTCGACGCCATGCTGCCGCGGCTGCTGACCTGATGCCTCAACGATCCAGCGTCAGGGCGGCCTGGTAGACCTGCTTGCGAGGCAGGCCGGTTGCCTCGGCCACCGTTGCGGCCGCGTCGCGCAGGCTGAGCCCGTCCGAGAGTGCCGCGCGCAGCTGGTCCTCCAAGGCGCCCTCCCCCGCCACCTCCTCGGGCGCGG
>JBKJNV010000428.1:0-2855 GCA_046593435.1 Roseomonas sp. | reverse complement strand
GGGCGGTTGTGGCTCCGGAGCCGGCGAGGATGCGTGCGAGGAGGACGTAGAGCAGAAGGGTGGCGGCGGGTTTGCGGGCGCGGCGTGCGGTGTCGGCCAGGCGGCGTGCGGCGCCGGCGCGGAGTGCAAGGAGGGCGAGGGCGACGGTCCAGAGCACGACGGCGACATGGGTGATGGGAAAGGCTGGCAGGCCTTCGTAGGGGCGGAGTGCGGGCGGGTCCGGCACCAGGCGCGCCGCCAGCAGGGCGGCGGTGAGGATGAGATAGGGCGCCAGGGCGCGCAGTGCCGCGGCGCGGGCGGCGGCGGTGCGCGGCGGGTCCAGTCGGTACAGCACGACGAGCAGCGGCAGGCCGGTGGCCAGGATGCCGAGGATTTCGAAGGGCAGGATCCAGTGCCCCCCGACGAGGATGGTGGCGCTGGAGGCCAGGATGCAGGTCTGGACAAGTTTCTCTCGCCCGGGCACGGCGATGCCGGCACGCCCGCAGAGGTGCCAAAGCACAGGCCCCAGCATCAGCAGCCAGGCGGCGTTGGGGAAAGAGATGACGCGTGCCATGTCCTGCACCGGCACGCCCACAAGTGTTGCACCGAGGAGTGTGCCCGGCCCAAGCCCGCCCCATGGCACCAGGCACAGCGAGAGAAGGGCCATCGCGCCTGCCACGGGCCCTCCAAGGCCCATGGCGCGGAGTGCGGCCAGCGCGAAGACGGCGCCGACCGCGAAGCCGGTCACGCTCTCCATGAATGTGCCCATCAGCAGGCAGGCGGCGAAGATGCGGCGCGGCTCGGGCGGCGTGGTGATGGTGGCGGTGGGTGCCGCGGTGGCGGCATGGAACAGCAGACCGCCGGTCATCACGCCCACCGGCTGCAGCGCGAGCCAGGCGCCACGCAGGGTTTCCTCGGCAAGGAACGCGGGCAGCGGCGTGCCGGCCGGCAGCGAGGCGAAGGCGGCCGGGATGGCGAGCGCGATGGCCGCAAGGACCGCCGTGACCGGTCCGGCGCGGCCGGAGACCAGCAACGCGACGAGCAGCGCCAGCGGGGCCGCTTGCAGGACGAGGATCATCGCCCGACCTGACTGCCCGGGCGGGTTTCGGCGATGGTGATGATGGTCGCGCCCACCAGGATGATGGCCGCACCCGCCCAGGCGCTGGCGTCGGGGGTCTCGGCGAAGATGAACCAGCCGGCCAGCATCACGATGGGCAGGCGCAGATACTGGAAGGGTGCGACGGCCGAGGCTTCCCCAGCGCGGAAGGCTTCGGTCAGCAGCAGCAGGATGACCGGCGTGGTGAGGCCGAAGGCGGTAAGGATCATCGCGTCGGTGATCGAGATCGGCTGCCAGAAGATGATGGCGAGCGGAATCGCACACAGTGTCGTGACCAGACCCACCCAGGCCATGACGGAGCGGGTCGATTCCGTCCGAGTCAACGCGCGGGAGGAGAGCGTGATGCCGCACCAGCACAGTGCAGCAGCGATCGCGGCCGCCGCGCCACCGAGCGGGATGTCCGTGCCGGGGCGCAGCATGATGGCCACCCCGGCCAGGCCCGCCAGCGTGCCCGCCCAGCGTGCGGCGGTGACGCGCTCCCCCAGTACCGGTCCGGCGGCGAGCGTGCTGAACATCACGTTGGTGAAGGACAGCACCGTCGCGGTCGCGAGGTCGAGCAGCGCGAAGGAGAGGAAGTACAGCCCCCAGGTGCTGACCGAGGAGAAGCCGCGCGCAAGGTGCAGCCAGAGGCGCTGCGTACGGAAGATGATGAAGCCGGTGGCCGCGATGGTGGGCGCGATCCAGACCACCTGGCCGAGCGAGCGCGCGAGAAGCTGGGTGGTGACGGGGATGCCGCGCTGGCTCATCCAGCGCGTGAACAGGATCTCCATGGTGAAGGCGAGCGCGCCGATCGACATCAGGATGGCGCCGCGCAGATTGCCGGGCAGCGCCACGAAGTGCCGCATCATCGGATGATTGCGGTCACGCCCCGAGGCTTGTGAGCAGCCCCGCGATCAGCTTGGCGCGGGGCACCAGCGACGCGATCTCGATATGCTCCTCCAGCGTGTGCATCTTGGCCCCCGAAACGCCGAGACCATCCAGCGTGGGCACCCCCATCGCGCCGGTGAAATTCCCATCCGAGCCACCACCGGAGCTCTGGTGGTTGATGTCGAAGCCGATGGCGTTGGCGATGCTGCGGGCCTGCCCGTACAGCGCCATGACCTTCGCGTCGGGCTCCCATACCGGGCGCGTCACGCCGCGCGTGACTTCGAGCGAGACGTCGTTGCCGCTCGCGCGCAAGCCAAGCATCTTGGCCACGCCGGCGTCGAGGTCCTCCTGGCGCTTGGCCATGGACAGGGCCTCGGCGTCGCAATGGGTGGCCACGCAATTCACCCACTGGCCGCCATGGATGACGCCGACGGAGAAGGTGCAATCCTCGGTCGTCATCTCCTCGATCGCGAGCGTCTGGCGGCAGATTTCGCGAATGGCCGAACGCCCCTCGCCCAGGCGGGAGCCGGCATGGCTGGGCTTGCCGGTGGCGCGCAGGTTGAACCGCGCGATGGCGTAGCGCCCGGTCACCACGCCGCCATCGGGGCGCGCGGGTTCGGGCACCAGCACGTAAGCCGCGCGCGCGGCCTCGGCCTCGATCAGATCGCGCGTGGACGGGCTGCCGATTTCCTCGTCGCAGGTCAGCAGCACGGTGATGGGCAGCGGTGTGGCGATGTTGGCGCGCAGGATCTGGCGGATTGCCTCGACGGCGATATAGGTGCCGCCCTTCATGTCGCAGATGCCCGGCCCGTAGCACAGCGGGCCCTCGACCCGGATCGGCAGGTGGGTCAGCGTCCCGATGGGATGCACCGTGTCCAGATGCGCGAGGATG
>JBKJNV010000425.1:0-3207 GCA_046593435.1 Roseomonas sp. | reverse complement strand
CCTCGTCGCTGTGCATCAGGATTCGTCGAAGAAGGCACGCGCGCTGGCGCTGTCTTACGCGTCGGCTAATGGTGGCGGCAAAGCGGGCATCATCGAGACCTCGTTCAAGGAAGAGTGCGAGACCGATCTCTTCGGCGAGCAGGTCGTGCTTTGCGGCGGTCTGGTCGAGCTGATCAAGGCCGGCTACGAGACGCTGACCGAGGCCGGCTATGCCCCCGAGATGGCCTATTTCGAGTGCCTGCACGAGGTCAAGCTGATCGTCGACCTGATCTATGAGGGCGGCATCGCCAACATGAACTACTCGATCTCCAACACGGCGGAGTTCGGCGAGTACGTCACCGGTCCGCGCATCATCACGGCCGAGACCAAGGCGGAGATGAAGCGCGTGCTGACCGACATCCAGTCGGGCAGGTTCGCCCGCGACTGGATGCTGGAGAACAAGGTGAACCAGGCCTCGTTCAAGGCCACGCGCCGTCGCCTGGCCGAACACCCGATCGAGGAAGTGGGTGCGAAGCTGCGCGCCATGATGCCCTGGATCACCAAGGGCGCCCTGGTCGACAAGTCGAAGAACTGAGGCAGCGCCGCGCGGGAAGGGTCTTCCCGCGCGCTGCAACCGCGTCCCGCATGGCCCGTTGGCCACTCGGTCCAGCGGAGCCGCCCCATGCGCCTTTTCACCTGCGAAAACTGCGCGCAGCCCGTCTATTTCGAGAATACGGGCTGCGTCGCCTGCGGCAGCGCGCTCGGCTACCAGCCCGATGCCAACGCCATGCTCGCGGTGCGCGAGGGGCGACTGCGCTGTGAGAATGCCCAGCACAAGGCCTGCAACTGGCTGGTCCCCGAGGGCAGCACCGACGCCTTCTGCCGCTCCTGCCGGCACAACGTCACCATCCCGAACCTCGCCGACGCGTCCAACCTGCGCCACTGGCGCCAGATCCAGGATGCGCAGCGCCGCGCGATGTACAGTTTTCTCCGGCTCGGCCTGCCGCTCGAAAGCCGCGTCGATGCGCCCGATACGGGGCTTGGGTTCCAGATCCTGGCCGATGGCACCGCCCCCGGCGCGCCCAAGGTGATGACCGCCCATGATGACGGTCTCATCACCATCGCGCTTGCCGAAGCCGATGATGCGGAGCGCGCCGGCCGTCGTGCCGCGATGGGCGAGCCCTACCGCACCATCCTGGGGCATTTCCGCCATGAGTCCGGGCATTACTTCTGGGATCGGCTGGTGCGGAACACCGACATGCTGCGCCCCTGCCGCGCTGTCTTCGGCGATGACAGCCTCGATTACGACGCGGCACTGCGGCGCCACCATGAGCAGGGGCCGCCGGCGAACTGGCAGCAGGATTTCGTCTCCGGCTACGCGACCTGCCACCCTTGGGAGGATTTCGCCGAAAGCTGGGCGCATTACCTCCATATCGTGGACACGCTCGAGATGGCGCGCGCCTTCGGCATTGGTGTGCAGGCGCATATGGACCCGGCCGGCGCGCTGTCCGGTCGGGTCGATTTCAGCCCGTACAGGGAGACGCAGATCACCCCGGTGATGAATGCCTGGGTGCCGCTGACGGCGGCGGTGAACGGTCTGAACCGCTGCATGGGGGTACCTGATCTCTACCCCTTCATCCTGTCGCCCCGGGTTGTCGAAAAGCTCGCCTTCATCCAGGCCCTGGTCCACCCCGCGCGCTCGGCGGGCTGAGCGGCGGATTTCCCGCCCTGTGCCGGACCGGGCTTTGGGGTAGCATGAGGGCATGACCCTGATCGCCTGCCTGCACAGCGCCGAGGCCAACATCGCGCTGTTCGATGCCGCCTGCCCGCCTGGCGTGCGCCTGATGCACAGCGCACGGCCGGAATTCCTCGCCGCCGCCGAGGCCGCGGGGGGGCTGACGCCGTCCATCCGCGACAACACGCGCGATGCCCTGTTCGCGCTCGCCTGCGAGGCGGATGTGGCGGCGGTGCTGCTCACCTGCTCGACCCTGGGGCCCTCGGTCGAAGGCATCGCCTCGCCCATTCCCTGCCTGCGCGTGAATGCCGCACTGGCGGAGGCGGCGGTGCGCGATGGTGGCCGGGTCGCGGTGCTCTGCACGGTCCAGACGACGCTCGCCCCGACGCAGGCGCTGTTCGCGGTCGCCGCTGCCAAGACGGGGGCGACCATCGAGATGGCGCTGGTTCCAGGCGCGTGGGATGCGCGCAAGGCCGGCGACCTGGCCGGCTACCATGCCCTGATCGCCGCCGCCGCGGAGGCCGCTTTCGCGGACGGCGCGACCGAAGTTGCCCTCGCCCAGGCCTCCATGACGCCGGCCGCCGCGCTGTGCCGCGGCCGGGCGCCGCTGACTTCCCCCGCAATAGGTCTCGCCGCCGCCCTGGCGCTGGTCTGAGCCACCCCATATCCCCCGTGTGACACGGAGGATCCGATGGGCTTGCGAAAAATTCTGGCCGGGGCGTCTGCGCTGGTGCTGGGCGCCTGCTCGGTGGTCGGCGTGAGGTCGGGCACGGAAGAGCCATCCTTCGAGACGCTGGGCCGGTTCGGCGACGTGGAAATCCGCCGCTATGCGCCGCGCATGGCCGCCGAGACGCTGGTCGCTGCCGATGAGACGGCCAGCCGCAGCGAGGGCTTTTCCCGCCTCGCGCGCTACATCTTCGGCGGCAATGCCGGCGCGCAATCCATTGCGATGACCGCGCCCGTGGCGCAGCAGGCGAGCCAGATCGCGATGACGGCGCCGGTCGCCCAGACCCCCGCCCCGGGCGGCGGCTACCGGATCCGGTTCTTCCTGCCCGCCTCCCTGCGCACGCCGCCCGCACCGCTCGACGCCTCGGTTGAAATCGTGACCGTGCCGAGCGAGACCGTGGCGGTGCTGCGCTACTCTGGCAGCACCGCCCCCGAGGCTGTGGCCGAGGCGCGCGCGCGCCTCATCGCCGCCTTGCCGCCCTCGCGTTGGCGCGCGGCGGGCGAGCCCTATTCCTGGTTCTACGACCCGCCCTGGACCCTGCCGCCGCTGCGCCGGAACGAGGCCGTGGTGCCGGTGCAGCCGGCCAATTGACCGCGCGCGCCGGCGCGGCCAGCCTGCCCCTCATGACGATCCTCGCCGGCGACACCGACTACCCCCGCGACTTCCTGGGCTATGGCGCGACTCCGCCCGATCCGCGCTGGCCGGGAGGCGCGAAGCTCGCGCTCTCCTTCGTGCTGAACTACGAGGAGGGGGCCGAGAACACCGT
>JBKJNV010000358.1:0-3220 GCA_046593435.1 Roseomonas sp. | reverse complement strand
GCGCATCTGCCGCCCTCTCTCCGCGACGGGTCCGCGAAGCGAAACCACCCAAGCCCGCCCCCCCAATCCCAGCACCAACACACGCAGGGGCCCGGGGATCGGCGCGATCCCCGGCGGAGGTCTGGAGGCGGAGCCTCCGGCCTTGCCTGCCTCTATCCCACCCGCGCGACCGCGCTGAACCCAGACTCGGCTGCCTCCAGCGCGCGGTCGATGTCGGCGGGGGTATGGGCGCAGGACAGGAACATGTTGTGGCGAGGGTGGAAGTAGGCGCCGGCGTCGAGCGCGGCGGCGCAGAAGGTGTTGCCCAGGCGAAAGTCGGTATCGTCGTCGAACAGCATCAGCGGCATTTGCGGCGGCCCGCTTTGCCGGATGGCCAGGCCGTGCCGGGCGGCGCCGGTCGCGAGGCCGGCGCGCAGGCGTTCGCCCATGGCGCGGAGGTGGGTGGGGGCGTCCAGCGCGTGCAGGGTTTCGATGGTGGCGAGTGCGGCGGCCATGGGGGCGGCGCCGCACCAGAAGGACCCGGTGGTGAAGACCTTGCTGGCCGCCTCGCGCAGCCATTCGGCGCCGGTGACGGCAGCGAGCGCGTGGCCGTTCGCGATGGCCTTGCTGTAGGCCGCAAGGTCGGGGCGGATGCCGAGTGTTTCCCATGATCCGCCGAGGTGCAGGCGAAACCCCGCGCGGACGTCGTCTAGGATGAGGGCGGCGCCGTGGGTGTCGCACAGCGTGCGCAGCGTCTGCGCGAAGGCCGGGGTGGGCAGCTCCAGGTCGCGCGCCGTGTCGTGGCGAAAGGCGGTGACAAGGATACCGGCCAGGTCGTCCCCGGCCTGCTCCACGGCGGCTTCGACCGAGGCCGGGTCGTTGTAGTCGTAGTGCAGGATATGGGCGCGGTCCTCGGCGGTCACACCCGCGAGCGAGGGCGAGCACCAGGGCACGGCACCGTGATAGGACCCGCGCGCGACCAGCAGCTTGCGCCGCGCGGTGGCGGCACGCGCAATGGTGGCGCAGGCGGTGGTGGCATCGGTGCCGTTCTTCGCGAAGATGCACCAGGCGGCGTGCGGGATGGTATCGACCAGCTTTTCCGCAAGTTCCACCAGCACCGGCGCCGGGCCGTTCATGCAGTCCCCAAGCGCTGCCTGCGCCCGGGCGGCCTCCTCCACGGCGGGGTGATGGTGGCCGAGCACGACCGGTCCCCACGAGCACATGAAGTCGATCACTTCGCGGCCATCGACATCCCACAGGCGGCAGCCTTCGGCCCGGGCGAAGAATTGCGGGTAGCCCGGCGGCAGGTTGGCAGCGTTGAGATGGCCCCATAGCCCCCCGGGGATGACGGATCGGGCGCGTGTGCGCAGCATCGCGTCGAGACTGTTGCTCTGGCGCATGAAAACTCCCGTGGCTGGCCAGCATGGCCGGTCCTGCGGCAGCATGGCCCAGATTGTGGAGAATGCCGATGCGCCTGGTGATCGCTGTTCTGCTGGGGCTGCTTGCAGGGGGCGCGAGTGCGCAAACCCTGCGGATCGGTATCGCCTCGGACCCCGATGTCTTGGACCCCACGCTGTCGCGCAGCGTCGCGGCGCGGCAGGTCTTCATGGCCCTGTGCGACAAGCTGATCGAGGTGGATGAGCGTGGGCAGCTGGTCCCGCAGCTCGCCACCGCGTGGGCTTGGGAGGATGAAGGGCGGGCGCTGCTGCTCACCCTGCGACCCGGCGTCCGCTACCATGACGGGGAGGCGATGGATGCGGCGGCGGTGGTCGCAGGGCTGAACCGGCACCTCACCGCCAACGGCTCCACCCGTCGCGGCGAAATGGGGCCGGTGACGGCGATCGAGGTCGCGGGGCCGCTGCAAGTGCGCATCCGCCTGTCCGCCCCCTTCGCACCGCTGCTGGCGGCCCTGTCTGATCGCGCGGGGATGATGGTTTCGCCGCGCCAGGCCACGGTGATGGGCGCGGATTTCCAGCGTGCGCCGGCCTGCGCCGGACCCTTTCGCCTGACCCGGCGTGTCGCACAGGACCGCATCGAGCTGGAACGCTTCGAGGAGTACTGGAACCGGGCCGCCATCCATGTGGAGCGCGTCATCTACCGCCCCATCCCGGACACCACGGTGCGCGCCGCCAACCTGCGCGCCGGCACGCTTGAGGTGATGGAGCGGGTCAACACGTCGGACATCGACAGCCTGCGCGGCGACCGGCGCGTGCGGGTGCTGGCGGGGCCATCGCTCGCGAGCGTGTACATCGCCATCAACATCGCCCATGGCCCGCGCGCGGCCACACCCTTGGCGCGCGACCCGCGGGTGCGCGCGGCGCTGGAGGCCGCGATCGATCGCGACACGCTCAACCGCGTCGCGTTCGAGGGGCTGTACACGCCGGGCAACCAATCCGTACCCCCGGGGCACCCGCACCACATCGCGGGCGTTCCCATCCCCGGGCGCGACCTGGCACGCGCGCGGGCGCTGCTGCGAGAGGCGGGGCTGACGCGGCTGCGGGTGCGATTCTCGGTCCCCAACACCACCGAATACGTGCAGGCCGCCGAGGTGATCCAGGCGATGGCGGCCGAGGCCGGGATCGACCTGGAATTGCAAGTCATCGAGGTGGCGACGCTGCTGCGGCAATGGACCGATGGCGATTTCGAGGCACTGATCATCGCCTGGTCGGGGCGCACCGATATCGACGGGAACCTCTGGGGCTTCAACGCCTGCGGGGAGACGCTGAATGGCGGGCGCTACTGCTCCGGAGCCGCCGACGCCGCGCTGCGCGAAGGGCGGGTCAATGTCGACCCCGCGGCGCGCCTGGCCGCCTATGGCCGCGCCATGGCGGTGCTACTGGAGGACCGTCCCTACATCTACCTCTGGCACCCGCAGAATTTTCTGGGCGCGCGCGCGACAGTGGAGGGGCTGCGCCTGATCCCCGACGGGTTGATCCGCATCCAGGGCCTGCGCATGGCGGCCGAACGATGAGCGGCGCTGAGGGGTTCGCCGCGCCGGTTACCATCCTCCGCGACGCCTTTGGTATTCCCCATATCCGCGCCGAGGGCGGTGCGGCGGATGCCTTCCGCGCCCAAGGTTGGGCCCATGCCGAGGACCGGCTGTTCCAGATGGAGCTCAACCGCCGCCGCGCGCTGGACCGAGCCATTCCGCGGCGCGGCCCAGCGCGCGGCGGCGGTTGAGCTCCATCTGGAACAGCCGGTCCTCGGCATGGGCCCAACCTTGGGCGCGGAAGGCATCCGC
>JBKJNV010000568.1:0-2652 GCA_046593435.1 Roseomonas sp. | reverse complement strand
TGCGCGCGCACCGCCCGCTCATCATGGGCCGCCGCGGCGCGGTCGCCTCCAACCATCCGGTCGCGACCCAGGCGGGGCTTGATGTGCTGCGCGCGGGCGGCAATGCGGTGGATGCGGCGGTCGCGGTGTCCCTCACGCTCAGCGTGGTTGAGCCGCATATGTCCGGCCTGGGCGGCGACGGGTTTTATCATGTGTGGGACGCGGCGCAGGGGCGCGGCCGGGTGTTCAACGGCACCGGCGCGGCGCCGGCCGGGGCGACGGCGGAGGCGTATCGTGCGCGGGGCGGCATCCCGCTGCATGGCCCGCTCTCGGTTTCGGTACCGGGGATGATCGCGGGGGTCGCCCTGATGCACCGTGGCTGCGGCGCGCGGGATTGGCGCGGCCTTTTTGGCCCTGCGGTCGAAGCCGCGCGCGAAGGCTTCGCGGTGACGCACCACCTGCGCAATTTCGCCGAGGCCAATCGCGCGCGCATGCCCGACGGCTCTGCCTCGGCCGCGATCTTCTTGCCTGGTGGCGCCCCGCCGGCGCTCGGTGCCCTGCTGCGGCAGGAGGGGCTTGCCGCGACGCTGGAGGCGCTGTCGGCGGGGGCGGATTTCGCGGCGCTCCTGGCCCCCGGTGCGGCGGCCGCGGGCGTGCCGATCAGTCATGCGGATCTCGCGGTCATGGAGGCGGAGGAAATGGCGCCCATCGCCGTGCCCTATCGCGGCTTTACGGTCGCGCAGACGCCGCCCAATTCCACTGGCTTCACCCTGTTGCAGATGCTGCGCATCCTGGACCGCTATGACTTGGCCGCCCTGGGCTGGGGCAGTGCGGCGCTGATCCACCTGATGGTGGAGGCGAAGAAGCGCGCTTTCCTCGACCGCGAGGCGCATGGCGGCGATCCGCGCGGGCGCGATGTGCCGATGGCCATGCTACTGTCGGAGGCGCGCGCCGCCGAGCACGCCGCGGCCATCGACCCCGCGCGCGCCGCCGACCTGCCGCTGAAGACCGCGCCGGGGGGCGGCGATACCACCTATTTCTGTGTGGTCGATCCGGCGGGCAACGCCGTCTCGGCGATCCAGAGCATCAATTCGGCCTTCGGCTCTGGCGTGATCGCGGGCGAAACGGGCGTGCTGCTGAACAACCGCATGAGCTACTGGCATCTGGAACCCGGCCACGCCAACACGCTGGTGCCCGGCCGCCGCGTGCGGCACACGATGAACGCGCCGATGATCCTGCGTGACGGGCGCCCCTGGTGCGTGCTCGGCACGCCAGGCGCGGACAACCAGGTGCAGATCAATGCGCAGGCCATCATCGGCCTGTGTGATTTCGGCCTGGACCCGCAACAGGTGGTGGAAGCGCCGCGCTGGACCTCCTCGCAATACGGCCAGCCGGCGAATTGGCCGCATGAGGGCGATGACGTGCTGACCATCGAGGAAGGCTTCGCCGCCGCGGTCCCGGCGCTGGAAGCGATGGGCCACCGGATCAAGCTGGTTGCGCCCCTGGAAGGTCCATGCAGCGTGGCAGCCATCCGGCTGCTTGAGAACGGTGTCCGCATGGCGGCTTCCGACCCGCGGCGCGACGGTTGGGCGGGGGCCTTCTGAGATGAGCGAGGAGGTGCTTCTGCGGGTGCGGAACGGTGGCGTGCTGCGTGCCACGCTCAACCGGCCGGCCAAGCGCAATGCGCTGAACGGCGCGGTCTTCGCCGCCCTCGAAACCCTCATCGCGGATTGCGCGGTGGATGCCAGCCTGCGCGCGGTCGTGCTGGCCGGCGCGGGGGGGCATTTCTGCGCCGGGCTGGACCTCGCGGAACTGGCGGAAGGCGAGGCGGCGCTTGCGCGGAACCGGCGCATGGGGGCCATCCTGGCCGGGCTTTCGGCCTTGCCGCAGGTGGTCATCGCCCAGGTTTCGGGTGCGGCCCATGCCGGGGGGCTGGGGCTTGCCTGCGCCGCCGACCTGGTCTTTGCCTCCGCCGATGCCCGTTTCGCAGCCCCCGAGACGCGGCGCGGCCTGGTCGCCGCCCAGATCCTGCCCTGGATCGCGCGGCGGGCGGGGCGCAGCGAGGCGGCGCGGCTGGTGTTGCAGGCGCATGTGATCGGCGCGTCCGAGGCGGCACGGATCGGGCTGGTCCATGACGTGGCGGAGGATGCGGCCGCGCTCGACATCCTGGTTGGGCAGGTGCTGGCGGATGTGATGCAGGGCGCCCCCGAGGCGCTGGCCGAGACCAAGGTCCTGCTCGCCGCGCTCGGCCCGGTGGTGCCGCCGGGCTATGGCGAGGCGGGTGCCCAGGCCTTTGCCAAATGTGCGGCGGGGGGGGAAGCGGCCGAGGGCATCGCGGCCTTCCGGGAGAAGCGGCCGCCGGCCTGGACAGGGTGAAACTTGCGCTTCCTGGCCCCGGTGGCTATCTGAAGGGTTCAGCGGCACCCCGCACCCCCATTGCATCCCGGAGCCTCCATGGCACGCGTTACGGTCGAAGACTGCATCGTCAAGGTCCCCAATCGGTTTGACCTGGTCCTTCTCGCGGCCCAGCGCGCGCGCAACATCGCGCGCGGCGAAGAAGCCACGGTCGATCGCAACGACGACAAGAACCCGGTCATCGCACTGCGCGAAATCGCCGAGGAGACGATTGAACTGGGCCCGCTGGAGGCCGATCTTGTGAAGTCGCTGCAGCGC
>JBKJNV010000376.1:0-2981 GCA_046593435.1 Roseomonas sp. | reverse complement strand
GCTTTCTCCTTCGCCGGCAATATGTATGGCGCGACCTTCTTCATGGCCACGGGCTTCCATGGCTTCCACGTCATCATCGGCACCATCTTCCTGGCCGTCTGCCTGGTCCGCGCCTGGAAGGGACACTTCACCCCGAACCACCACTTCGGCTTCGAAGCCGCGGCCTGGTACTGGCACTTCGTGGACGTGGTGTGGCTGTTCCTGTTCGCCTCCATCTACTGGTGGGGCGCCGGCGAGATTGCGCCGCACTGAGCGAGCGTCGGCAGCAAGGATGGGGCTTTGCCCCAGACCCCACCGGGGATCGCGCCGATCCCCGGGCCCCTGCGTGTGTTGGTGCTGGGATTGGGAGGGGTGTGCTTGCTGAGTGGGGCGGGTTGGCCAGGGGGCGCATCATCGGAGTTCACCTTGCCATCTGAACCTCAGCGCGCCCCCTGCCCAACCCGCCTCGCCTCCGGCGAGGCTCAATCCCCTCGCCCATTTCCAATACCAACACATGGAGGTCCAGGATCGACACGATCCTGGCGGGTCCAGGGCAGAGCCCTGGCCTTGCTCCCATGAGGCGCCTCCTCACCCCAGTCCTGGTGGTTCTCCCGGCCTTCCTCCTGCTGCTTTTCCTGGGCACCTGGCAGTGGCAGCGCCTGGTCTGGAAGACCGACCTGCTCGCGCAGATGGCCGCCGCCGAAACCGGCCCTGCCGCTCCGCTCAGTACAACACCGCCGCTCTTCACCAAGGTCGCCGCGACCGGGCGCTTCGACCATGCCCGCGAGGTCATCCTGGGCCTTGAACTGCGAGGCACCGTGCTCGGCACCCGGCTGGTGACGCCGCTGCTGCGCCCCGGCGCGGCGGCGGTTCTGGTCGATCGCGGCTGGGTGCCGCTGGACCGGTCCGTGCCGGTGGCGCGCCCGGAGGGCGAGGTGGAGGTCATCGGCTGGGTGCGCCCTGCCGAACCGGGCGGCTTGTTCGCCGCGACCGATGATGTTCCCGGCCGGCGCTTCTACAGCTTCGACCCCGCGAAGATCGGCCAGGCGCTGGGCTTGCCAGCCGTCGCACCCTTCGGGCTCGTGGCCCTGGGCGATGCATCACCGGGCGCCCTGCCGGCCCCGTCGCGGACCCTGCCGCGCCCGAACAACAATCACCTCGGCTACGTCATCACCTGGTACGGCCTGGCCTTCGCACTCGTGGTGGTCTTCGCCGTCTGGGCGCGCCGCCGCCTGAAGGAGACGCCATGACCGCCTATGTCGAGCTCAAGCGCCGATTCGCGCGCATCGCCGCCCTGGGCGAATCGGCGGGGATGCTGCACTGGGACGCGGCCGCGATGATGCCCCCGGGTGGGGCGACCGCGCGCGGTGAGCAGCTGGCCACGCTCGCCGGCCTCGGCCACGAACTGCTGACCGCACCGGAGGTCGCCGCCCAGCTCGCCGATGCCGAGGCGGAGGGTGCCTCGGACCTGGCGAACCTGGCCCTGATGCGCCGCGCCCATCTGCGCGCCACCGCACTGCCCACCGACCTCGTCGAGGCCATGACGCGCGCCAATTCAGCCTGCGAGACGGTCTGGCGGGAAGCCCGCGCGGCGGCCGATTTCGCCCAGGTGCGCGCCACGCTGACCGAAGTGGTGCGCCTGCAGCGCGAAGCCGCCGCCGCCCTATCCCAGGCCACCGGCCTCTCGCCCTACGACTCGCTGATGGATGGCTTCCAGCCCGGCATCCTCGCCGCCGATGTCGAGCCCGTCTTCGCCGCCTATGAGGTCTTCCTCGCCGATGCCCTGCCCCGCGCCGAGGCCATCCAGGCCAGCCGCCCGGCGCCGATCCTGCCGCAGGGCCCCTTCCCCATCGACGCCCAGCGCACCCTGTGCCGGGCGCTGGCGTCGCGCGCCGGGCTGGATTTCGAACACGCCCGACTCGACGAGAGCACCCACCCCTTCTGCGGCGGCACGCCCACCGATATCCGCATCACCACCCGCTACCGCGAGGATGATTTCGCCCAATCCCTGCTCGGCGTGCTGCATGAGACAGGCCACGCGCTCTATGAGCGCGGCCTGCCCCCGCACCTGGCCCGTCAGCCGGTTGGCGAGGCGGCTGGGATGGCCACGCATGAATCGCAAAGCCTCATCATCGAGATGCAGGCCTGCCGGTCCGACAGCTTCCTCCGCTTCCTCGGCCCCCAGCTGCACGCGGCCTTCGGCGGCGATGCCGCGCCCTATGCGCCGGACAACCTCGCCCGTCTCTGGCGCCGGGTGCAGCGCGGCTTCATTCGCGTCGAAGCCGATGAGCTCACCTACCCCGCCCATGTCATCCTGCGCTTCCGCCTCGAACGCGCGCTCATCGCCGGAGACCTGGCCGTCGCCGACCTGCCGGGGGCCTGGAACGACGCGATGGCCGCGATGCTGGGCATCACCCCGCCCGATGACGCGCAGGGCTGCCTGCAGGATATCCACTGGCATGACGGCGCCTTCGGCTACTTTCCCAGCTACACGCTGGGTGCCATGGCCGCCGCCCAGCTGATGCGGGCCGCGCGCAACGCCATCCCCACTCTCGAACGCGCGCTCGCGCAGGGCGATCTCGCGCCTCTGGTAGGATGGCTGCGCGGAAACATCCACAGCCAGGGCAGCCGATGGGGCTTCCAGGACCTGCTGCGCCAGGCCACCGGCAAGCCACTCGACCCCGCCGACTACACGGCGCACCTGAGGGAGCGCTACCTCACGGCTTGATCATCCGATCTGGACGCAAAAACCGTGACAGATCGTCCATGTCGGGTTGCGCTGCACAACCGACCGGTCCAAACCGTTCCCCAAGCGTGCGTAAAACCCCAAGCCGGGACCTTGCGATGCAGGTCTACCTGCCGATCGCCGAAATGTCCGTCGATGCCCTGCTGCTGCTGGGCATGGGCTTCGGCGTGGGCTGGCTGTCGGGCATGTTCGGAGTGGGTGGCGGCTTCCTGCTGACGCCGCTGCTGATCCTGATCGGCATCCCCGCCCCCGTCGC
>JBKJNV010000457.1:0-7025 GCA_046593435.1 Roseomonas sp. | reverse complement strand
GTGATCCCCGGCCGCACCGCGTGCCGGGCCGCAGGCAGCACCGGGGCATAGTGCACGGGCAGCGGGCGCGGCCCGACCAGGCTCATCTCGCCGCGCAGCACGTGCCACAGCTGCGGCAGCTCATCGAGGGCGCTGGCGCGCAGCAGCCGCCCGAATCGACCGGTGCGGGCGGCATCCGCGCCATCGCCAGGCGCCATGGAGCGCAGCTTCACCATGGTGAAGGGCACGCCGCCCTCCCCGATCCGAACGCTGCGGAACAGGATCGGGCGGCCGAGCGCGCCCCAGACGGCCAGCGCGGCGGCGCCCAGCAGCACCAGCGCGGGCAGCGCGAGAGCCAGCACCGCGAGGATGTCCACCGCCCGCTTCCCCCGCCGCGCATAGAGGCCCGGCTCAGCCATCCCGCGCCTCCATGCGCAGGCTGAGCGCCAGGCCGAGGGCCAGCCAGGCCATCCGGTTGCCCAAATCGGTCGAGACCATGATGGTCAGCGCCATCGGCAGGGTGAGTGCGGCGATGATCGCCACCCGCCCCGGCGCCGCCCGCCCCGCGGCGCCGAGTGCCGCAAGCCCGGCCCCGCCGAAAGCTCCAAGCCAGAGCAGCAGCGCCGGCCAGCCGCCCTCGGCCAGCGATTCGAGCGCATGGTTGTGCGGATGCAGCCGCCGCGTGTCGCCCGACCCGGTCGCGATGCCGAAGCTGCCCGCGCCCAATCCCATCGGCGCTTCACCCGCCCAGCGCAGCGCCGCCCGCCACAGCGGCAGGCGCCCGGCCTCATCGCCCAGGCGGTTTTCGGTCAGGCGCTCGAGCGTGCGCAGCCCATCGACCAGGTCGGGCGCCAACAGCAGCACCAGCCACGCCACACCGCCGCAGGCCGCGACCAGCAAGGGCCAGCCGAGCCCGGCCAGCCGCGCGCCGCGCCGCCACAGCAGCAGCGCGGGTGCTGCGGCGAGTGCCAGGACCAGCGCCAGCAGCCCCGCGCGTCCGCCCGGCAGCAGCGCGGCAAAGACCAGCGCCACCGCCACGCTGCTCCATGCCATCCGCCCCAGCCCGCGCCGTTCCAGCGCGAAGACGGCGGCGAGCGCGGCCCCCGAGGCCAATGCAAGGCCCGTCACCTGGTACTGCACCCGGGCCCGTTCCGGGTCGGCGCCGACCAGCCCGCCCAGGACCACCGTGCGATCCGCAATGCCGATCGCGACGGAGGCGCCGACGAAGGCGGCGATGCCCACCACCGCCAGCGCAAAACGGCGCAGCATCCGCGCATCGGCCCCGACCAGCAGCCCGGCCGCGAGCATCACCGGCGCCATCAGCACCAGCTCCGCAAGCTTCGCCCCGGCGGCATCGCGCGAGGCGCCCCAGCTCGCGCTCACCACCATCCAGAACCACAGCGCGGTTGCGGCCAGCAGCGGCAGCGCCACCCCGGCATCGACGCGCCAGCGCCGCGTGAGCGCCAGGATCATCAGCGCCGGTGCCAGGGCCGCCGCGAGTGCCAGGGTCAGGTCGAAGGGCAGGGCGGCCAGCAATGGCGCGGACTTCAACGCGCCGGCGAAGTGCAGCCCCGCCGCCAGCGCCCCAGCCGGCGCGGCGAGTGCCGCCGCACGCATCATCCCCGCCGCCCAGTGCTCGCGTTCCCCCGGCCCAGCAGCAGCAGGCAGGCCGCCCCCAGCCCCACCACCGCCATCGCCGCAATGGCGAGCAGCCCCACCAGCAGCGGCCGGTTCGGCAGCGAGGGCCGCTGCTCCACATAGGGCATCGAGACCAGGCGCGCGGCGACGGCCTCCTCGGCGCCGACCACCATCGCCGCGCGCTGCTGCTGCGCGAGAAGCTCCACCAGGCCGTTGCGCAGGAACAGGTCGCGCTCCGTATCCAGCCGCTGGGTGAGGATGGCGATGCGCCGCGCCGCCACACCCGCGATATCGGCGCGCACCTTGCTCTCGGCGAAGCCGTGCAGCGCCCGCAGCGCATCGAGGGCGAAGCCGCGGTCGGGGTGCGGCAGGCTGATCTCCCAGGTGACGGTGATGGGGTTCGGCGTGATCGCCAGGCTCGCCTCCAGCCACGACCTTGCATCATCGAGATCGGCGGCGCGCGTGAGGCCGAGTGCGCTGCGCATCGCCCCGCCCAGCCCCGCCGCGCGCGTCTCGGTCAGGTGGGTGAGCAGCGGCGTGCGCTCGGCCAGCAGCATCGCCGCCTCGGTGGAGCGGAGTGCGGCGAGGTAGATCGCGAAATTCCCCGAAGGCCGCGTATCGAGGATATTGCCCGGCGCGATGGCCAAGGGAGCGAGCAGCGTGGAGGTGGCGATGCCGGTGGTCTCGGCGGGGGCCACGGTCACCTCGGCCACGTAGCTGCGCGTCCAGAGCAGGACCGGGGTCGCGCCCAGCAGCACCAGCGCGAGCCACGCGGAGGCAAGGCGCCAGCGCCATTGCCACAGCGCGCGCAGCAGGGCGTCGAGCGCCATCCCCCGCGGCGGCAGGGCGCGGCGCGGGCGCGGCGGCGCGAGGGGCCGCAGCCAGGGCTCGGCGTCATCGCTCATGGCGCGACCTCCATTTGCGTCTCAAGCCGGCTTGCCGGGGCCGCGACCACCGCCTCCAGCACCGGCACGGGCGCCAGCGTGCCATAGGCGGGGCTTTCCCAGCCCTCGGTCAGCCGCAGGCGCAAGGGCGCATCGGCGCTGATCGCGATGCGCGCGCCGCAGCCCTCCACCGCATCGCCCTCCAGCCGCCAATCCCCGGGCGCGAGCCGCCAGCGCACCGTCGCGTGGCGGAACGGGCCGGCGATGCGGTCGGTGATGCGCACGCCATTCTGGCAGAGCGTCACCGCGCGGGCATGGGTCATGCCGCGCGCGTCGCGGGTCTCGGCACCGTCCGCCAGCAGCCGCGTGCGCGGCCAGCGCGCGAACAGGAAGCGCGTGACGCGCGGCATCGGCTCGGCATCGTCGAAGGTGATGAGGTTGTGCGACCGCGCGGCGGCGAGGTCCACGCCCCGCCACGCCGCGTCGGCGGGCGGGTTGTAGCTGCCGGAACCGCCATCGCGCAGCAGGTTGACGCTGCCCACCCACAGATCCAGGTGCAACAGGTCCGCATGGGCCGGGCGGAAGCGGGCAGGGGTCCCGGTGCGCAGGATGGCGCGCAGCCGCCCCGCCTGCCAGCCGCGCCATCCTTCGCTGACCCATGAGCCTTCGCTGATCCAGGCATCGGAGCGCACCGGCACGGCCCCGAACACGTGTTGCGCCCGCACAATGCTGGCACGCGCATCATCCGGCCCGGCGCCTTCAAGGTCGGCGAAGCAGGACGGATCCTCCGGCCCCAGCCGCGGCAGTCGCCCCGTCTGTGGGTCCATGATGCGCGCGAGCCAGGCCGTGGCCGCCGCTGCGCACGGCCGCAGCGCGAGGTCGGCCTCCGCCCCGCGGTGCCGGCGCCAGAGCAGCACCGTGACGGCGAGGGTATCCAGCAGCAGCCGGTGGTAGCGCGCACTCGGCTGGGCGAAGGCGCCACAGGGGGCGATGAGGCGTCGGGTCGCGCGATGCAGCGCCGCGGCACCCCGCCGCTCCCGCGCCGCGTCGCCCAGCACCAGGCCGCAGGCGAGCAGCCCCGCCGCCTCCGAGATCGCGTGGTTGTTGTCCTGCGCCAGCGCGTAGAACCGGGTCGCCTCGATGCGCCTGGCATGGGCCTCCAGCAGCGCGCGCATCGCCGGCAGGGGCTGGGCGTCCAGGCTGATGGCGAGCGTCAGGGCACGCAGCGCGCATTCCTGCCCGCAGGCCCAGGCCGGGCCGCGATAGGGCGGGTTGGCGGCCGCCCAATCCGCGACCAGCCGTTCGGCGGCCGCCCATTCGCCCGCGGCGGCCAGCGCCGGCAGCACCGAGAGGCGATTGACCTCCCACACCGGGCGGATGTCGCCGGGCGCGAACAGGCCAAGGTCGAGCGCGTGGTGCCCGGCGTCGAAGGGACCGTGCCAGTCGATCGGCTCCCCGGGCGGAACAGGACCGGGGCGGAAGAATTCGCCCCCACCGGCAAGCGAATCGCCCCCACCGGCAAGCGAATCGCCCTCGCCGGCAGGCGAATGGCCCCCGCCGGCAGCCGAATTGCCCCCGCCGGCAGGCGAATGACGCAGCGCGCGCCGGGCGAGGCCAAGCCGGGCACAGGCGCGGTGCAGCAGGTGCAGGACCACCGGCCGCGCGCCCAGCCGGGCCGCCGCATCCAGGCGAAGCACGAATGGCGGGAGCGATGTGGTCACACAATCAATTTACGGTTGAATAATTCTCGATCAAGATATTTCATGGCTGCGAAATACAATATGCGATTCCCGTCAAAAGCAGTGGTTTTGCGCCGATTGCACCTGGTTTACGGGCTGCTGCTCCTTGCCCTCCTCACCGGTGGCGCCCTGGCTCAACCGATTGCGGGCAGCGGACCGCCGGGTACGCTGCTGCTGCCGCCATCGCTGCCACCCTTGCTGCCGGGCGGTGCCGCGCTGCCCTCCCTGCCGCCGGGCGCGCAGCAGGAGATCATGGCGCGCATCCAGCAATCCATGCCGCCGCGCCCCGGCGCACCGCCTGCCGCGCCGCCCGCCGTCGCACCCTTGATCCAGCCGCTTGCCGCCCCGCCGCCGTCACCGCCGGAAGATCCGCTCTCGGCGCTCGAACGCTTCTTCGCCGCGCGCCTGGCTGGCGAGCCGCAGCCGCTGCGCCAATTCGGCTACGAGACCTTCACCGGCCCGGGGACCGCCCCCCCCGGCTTCGGCGCCCTGTCCGACGACCACCTGATCGGCCGCGATGATGAGCTGATCGTGGCGCTGCGCGGCCGCGTGCGGCAGACCCACACGGTGCGGGTAGGGCGCGATGGTATGCTGCTGCTGCCCGACCTCGCGCCCATTCCCGCCGCCGGCCGCTCCATCCGCGACGTCCGCGCCGACCTCGACGCCCGCGCGCGCCAGGAGATGGGCGGCACCGAGGCCTATCTGAGCTTCGGCGCGCTGCGCCAGATGGGCGTACTGGTTGCCGGCGAGGTCACCCGCCCGGGCATCCTCTCCCTCACGCCGCTCTCGACCGTGCTGGACGCGCTGGCCGCGGCCGGTGGCGTGCGCAAGACCGGCTCGCTGCGGGCCATCCGCGTCGATGGCCCACGCGGCAGCCGCGTGGTGGACCTCTACGCCATCCTCACCGGTGAGGCCGCCGCCCCCGACATCACCCTGCGCGAGGGCGAGCGCGTGATGGTTCCGGCCCTGGGTGCGGCCATCGCCATCGCCGGCGACGTGACGCGGCCCGGCATCTACGAGCTTCCGGCGGGGGCCGTTTCCATCGGCGTGGCCGACGCGCTGACGCTGGCCGGCGGCGCGCTGCGCCCCATCGGCAATCGCATGCTGGTCTACCAGGGGGATGCGCAGGGCCGCCGCGTCATCGCCGAGCTGCCCCCTGCGGGGATGCTGCGGCGGGGCGACGGAATGCGCGTGGCCCCGGGCCTTGATGTCGAGACATCCGGCCTGCGCCTTGTGGGCCATGTCAGCGCCCCGGTCACGCGCTCCACCGCGGGTGCCGCGCGGCTATCCGCCCTGCTGTCGGACGCGCGGCTGGTGCGTGCGGATGCCTATGCCCCGATGGGCGTGATCTGGCGTGCCGAGCAACCCGCCCGCCAGCGCCGCTTCATCGCCTTCCCGCTCGGCCGCGTGCTCGAACGCCGCGCCGATCTCGCTTTGGTCGAAGCCGATGAGGTGGTGGTCCTCGCGCGCACCGACATCGCCTTTCTCGCGAGCCCCCCCGTCCAGCGCGCGCTGCGTGGCGAGATGGGCGAGGGGCCGAACACCTGCCCCGCGCTGCTGCAGGTCGCGATCGCCGCCCGCGCCTCGCCGGCGCGCTTCGCCCATGCCCGGGGTGCGGGTTTCCCCGACCTCGGCGCGCCGGCCTGCCCCGCCATTCTCACGCGCTACCCGGACCTGCTGGTCTTCCTGCTCGACCAATCCGTGGTGCTGACCGGAGAGGCGCGGCAGCCAGGCCTGTACCCGGTGCCCGATGACACCGGCCTCGATGTGGTGATCGCCGCCGCCGGCGGGCTGTCGGATGCCGCCGACCTCGGCGCGGTGGAATTCGCCCGCGAACCGGCCGAGGCGTCAGGCGCCATCCCGCTCACGCGCATCGCGCTGGACCTGCGCAGCCGCAACTTCGCCGCCGTGCGCCTGTCGCCGCGCGACGCGCTGCGCCTGCCGCGCGGCTTTGCCGACCGCGAGACCGGCCCCGTCACGCTGGTGGGCGAATTCTTGCGCCCCGGCGTCTATGACATCCGGCGCGGCGAGCGCCTGTCCGAACTCATTGCCCGCGCCGGCGGCCTGACGCGCGAGGCCTTCCCCTACGGCGCCGTCTTCACCCGCGAAAGCGTGCGCATCCGCCAGCAGGAAGGCTTCGCCCGCACCGCGCGCGAGCTCGAGATGGGCATGGTGCAGGTCGCCGCCGGCCAGGCGGTGGTGGGCACCCGCGGCGGCGCCGTGGACCTCGGCGGGGCCGTCGCCGCCGGGCGCGAACTGGCCAATTCCCTCCGCGAAACCCGTGCCGCCGGGCGCATGGTGGTCGAGGCCAACCCCGTGGTGCTCGCCGGCCGGCCGGAGCTGGATGTGCTGCTGGAACCGGGCGACCTCATCGCCATCCCCAAACGCCCGAACGAGGTCACCGTGGTGGGCAGCGTGCTCAATGCCGGCAGTCTGCAATTCCGCAGCGGCTGGCGGGCTTCGGATTATGTGCGCGCGGCCGGCGGCCCGCAGCGCTTCGCCGATGGCGGGCGCGCCTTCATCGTGCTGCCGAATGGGCAATCCGTCCCCGCCGGGCTGGGGTCGTGGCAGCAGGGCGGCCCGCCCGTCCCGCCCGGCAGCCTGGTCGTCGTCCCCCAGGACCCCAGCCCCTACGAGACCTGGGCCTTCGTGCGCGACCTGACGCAAGTGCTCTCCCAGGTGTCGGTGAGTGCTGCCGCACTCGCGGTCATCACCCGGGGTGCCCGCTGATCCTTTTTGTCAGGCGCTTCCTGGTCTGCCTCACGGTGCTGCTTCCGTTCGCCGC
>JBKJNV010000664.1:0-6238 GCA_046593435.1 Roseomonas sp. | reverse complement strand
TGGCCGACCTGCCCTCCGGACGGCCCGCCGAACCGGAGGAAATCGCCTGGCTGAGCGTGTTCCTCGCCTCCCGCCGCGGCGCCTACCTCAGCGGCACGGTGGTGGACGTGGATGGGGGCAATCTGTTCCGGAAGTGAAGGCAAAGGCCAGGGGCTCTGCCCCCTTCGACGAATACGTCGAAGCCCGCCAGGATCGTGTCGATCCTGGACCTCCATCTGTTGGTTCTGGGATGGGTGAGGGCGTCTCGCCGGAGGCGAGGCGGGTTGGGGAGGGGGCGCGTGGAGGTCCCCGATGGCGAAGGAAACTGCCTTGATGCGCCCCCTCCCCACACCGCCACATTCAGCAAGCAAACCCCTCCCAATGCCAGCACCAACGCATGCCGGGGTCCGGGGATCGGCGCGATCCCCGGCGGGGGTCTGGGGGCGGAGCCCCCTGGCCTTGCCTCCTTTCGACACCGTGCCATCATCCACCCCAGCGCCGGGCACACGGCGCGCTGCTAGGGGGAATTGTCGATGCGGATAACGCGGCGGGCTTTTGCCTTGGGTGTGGTGCCGTTGGCCGCGCGGGCGCAGCCGGCCTGGTCGCCGGAGCGATCGGTGACGATGATTGTCGCATTCGCGGCGGGTGGCGGCACGGACGTCGCGGCGCGGATGCTGGGCCGGGCGATGGAGAAGGATCTCGGCCAGTCGGTCGTGATCGTCAATCGCGCCGGGGCGGGGGGTGAGATCGGCTGGGGCGAATTGGCCCGCGCGCGGCCCGATGGCTACACGATCGGTTTCATCAACACGCCCAACATCGTCACCATCCCCATCGAGCGGCGGGCCCGCTATCGGCTGGAGGATTTCACGCCCATCGCAAATATCGTCGATGACCCTTGCGGCTATTGGGTCAATGGCGACAGCACGATCCGCAACCTCGATGATCTGGTGCGGGCAGCACGGGCCGCGCCTGGCACGATCTCCTACGGTACGACGGGCGTGGGGTCGGATGACCACCTCGCGACGCTGGCCTTCGAACGGCTCACCAATACCCGCCTGCTGCACATCCCCTTCGCCGGATCGTCGCAGGTGCGCAACGCGATCCTGGCGCGGACCATCCAGTTGGCGGCAATGAACATCGCCGAGGGCCTGTCGGATCAGCGCGCGGGGCTGTTGCGCGCCCTGGGCCAGATGCGGGATGGGCGATGGAGTGCGGCGGCCGAGCTGGCGACCTTCCGTGAGCAGGGCATCGACATCGTTCAAAGCTCGATGCGCGGGGTGGCCGCGCCGGTGGGCATGCCGGCGCCGGTGCTGGCGCGGCTGGCGGGCGCGGTGGAGTTCGCGCTGCGCGATGCGGATTTCCTGCGTGGCGCGGTGCAGCAGGACCTGCCGCTGCGCTATCTGGGGCCGGAGGCGTATCTGGCCGCGCTGCGCGCGATGCGCGATGAGTATGCCGCGCTCTGGGCGCAGCATCCCTGGCGGGAGTGACCGCTCAGACGGCGCCCACCGTTGCCAGCCGCCGCTCCTCATCCACGATGTAGTCGCGGATGACCGGCGCGTCGTCGCGCTTGTCCGAGATGACCAGTTGAAAGACGAAGTTGGAGCCGTGCAGGAAGCCCAGCTCCACCGCGGCCAGGTAGAAATCCCACATACGGCAGAAGCGTTCGCCCATCATGGCGACGGCCTCCGCGCGCTTCGCCTCATAGGC
Organism: Roseomonas sp.; assembly: GCA_046593435.1. GTDB lineage: Bacteria > Pseudomonadota > Alphaproteobacteria > Acetobacterales > Acetobacteraceae > Plastoroseomonas. The sequence goes on along the minus strand of JBKJNV010000664.1, from coordinate 4,552 downwards.
CAGGCGCCAATCCCTGATGGTCCAGTAGTAGTGCAGGCGCAGGCTCTCGCAATCGGCGCACCAGGTGCCGGTGCGTTCGAGTGAGGCGAAGACTTCGGACAAAGCGGGCACATAGCCGCCGGGGAAGATGTATTTTCGGATAAAGGGCGCGGTGGTGCCGGGTGGCGACATGCGGCCGATGCAGTGCACCAGCGCGAAGCCGCCCGGCTTCGTCAGCCGCTTGATCGAGGTGAAGTAGGTGTCGAATTCACTGACGCCGATCGCTTCCATCATCGCGATGGAGACGACGCGGTCATAGGTGCCGGCGAGTTCGCGATAATCCTGTTCGAGGAAGGTGACGCGGTCGGCGACGCCTTCGCGTTCTGCGCGCACACGGGCCACCGCGAGTTGCTCCGGCGAGAGCGTGACGGAGGTGACCGTCACATCGTAGTTCCGCGCCAGGAAGGTCGCGAGGGCGCCCCAGCCCGAGCCGATTTCCGCGATGTGCATGCCCGGGGCGAGCTGCAGCTTGGCCGCGATATGCCGCAGCTTGTCGATCTGCGCCTGATGCAGGCTGACATCGGGGGAGGTGTAGTAGGCGCAGGAATAGGTCATCGTCGGGTCGAGCCAGAGCTCGTAGAATTTCGGCGGAATATCGTAGTGGTGGCGGATGTTGACCGCGGCCTGGCCGAGCGGATTGCGCTGCTGCGTGCGCCGCACCGCGCGCCAGATGCCGCGAAGTGCCTTCTGCACCGGATGCGCACCCAGGGCGGAGCGATTGACCGAAAACAGCATCAGGAAGTCGAAGACCTGCGCCCCGCCCTCCATCACCAGCCGGCCATCCATATAGGCTTCGGCGGTCTTGAGTTCGGGGTTGAAGAATATCTCCCGCTCCACCGCCTTGTCGGTCAGCCGGATGGCGACCGAGGGGCCTTCTCCGCCGCCGCCGAAGCGGTGCGACACGCCGGCATGGTCCGTGACGGTGAGGCTGCCATTGCGGATGAACCGGCGCAGCAGGTGGGACAGCAAACGCATGGCGGCCTGAGCTCCTTGACCCTGGCTCATTGGCCGCCCGCAGGTTCCTTGTCTACCCCGAACGACTAGAGGTACATCGCCCGAACATCGGCGCTGCTTTCGCGCCCGAGCTTGTCGAAATGCTCGCGGATCCAGCGATCCGCCGCCTCGCGCCCGTATTGGCGAAGGGTGGCGAGGAATTCCCAGTCACCGTTGAACTTGGTCGAAAGCTTGAAGCCGCGCATGCGGTCTTCATCCTCGATCACGTGGATGAACAGGCGCCGGTAGCGCGGCTGCTCCAGCCGCCCGGTATCGAGCAGACGCTGCACGAAATCGATGGCGCGCATTTCCGCCATCAGGGAGCCGTTGAAGGTAATCTCGTTCAGCCGGTTCACGATGTCCGACGCGTTGGTGGGGATGTCGTCGCGTACCAGCGGGTTGAGCATGACCAGCATCAGGTCGGGCGGCCCGCCCTGTTCATACAGCGGCCACAGTGCGGGGTTGCCGAGGTAGCCGCCATCCCAATAGGGGTCCCCGTCGATCTCGACCGCCTTGAACACCTGCGGCAGGCAGGTCGAGGCCAGCAGCGCATCGGGCGTGATCTCGCGGCGGGTGAAGATGCGCGGCTTGCCGGTGCGCACATTGGTCGCCGAGACGAACAGCCGCGGCGCCTTGGCGGCGTCACGCAGCATCGGGAAGTCGATGTGCCTTTCCAGCGCCTGGCGCAGCGGGTTCCAGTCGAAGGGGAAGGGGTTCATCTGGTAGGGCGAGAGCATCCGCGCCATGACGTCGAAGGTGCGGTAGGCGAGGGAATAGGTGAGGTCGTAGCCCCAGATCGCCTTCTCCAGCGGCGTGGATTGCAGCGGGCTCATCGCGAGGCCGGCGCCGATCGCGCGCCAGAATTTTTCCAGCAGGGCGATCCCGCCCGCAGGCCCCCCCTCGATCAGGCCCTGGACGACCAGGGTCGCGTTGATCGCGCCGGCCGAGGTGCCGGAGACGCCGTCGATCTCCAGCCGCTCATCCTCGAGCAGGCGTTCGAGCACGCCCCAGGTGAAGGCCCCATGCGTGCCGCCACCCTGGAGGGCAAGGCTGATGCGCTTCTTCGGCGCCGCTGCTTCGCTCACGCCCCCATCCTCACGCTGAGGTCCAGCCCCCGTCGATGGACAGCGCCGTGCCGGTGACACCGCCGGAACCGGGGCCACACAGATACAGCGCCATCTGCGCGACCTCTTCGACCTCGACCCAGCGCCTGGAGGGCTGCTTGGCCAGCAGGTGGTCACGCAGGGCGACCGCCTCGCTCACCCCATGCGCCTTCGCAAGTGGGGCGAGCTGCGCCTCGGCGAGCGGTGTGCGCACGAAGCCCGGGCAGATGGCGTTCACCGTGATCTGCGTCTGGGCGACTTCCTGCGCCACCACCTTGGTCATGCCGACGACGCCGTGCTTGGCCATCACATAGGCAACCTTGTTCGGGCTGCCGCGCAGCCCGTGCGCCGAGGCGACGTTGATGATGCGGCCCCAGCCGCGCGCCTTCATCCCCGGCAGCGCCGCCTTGATCGCGTGAAAATTGCTGCTCATGTTGATCGCGATGATCGCGTCGAACTTGTCGTCGGGGAAATCCTCGATCGGCGCGACATGCTGGATGCCGGCGTTGTTGACCAGGATGTCGAGCGTGCCGAGGGCTGCCTGGGCATCGACGATCATCTGGCGCACGGCCTCGGGCCTGGACAGGTCGGCCGCGGAATAGGGCGCCTCCGCCACGCCCATCGCGGTGCCTACGGCAGCGCGGGCGGCCGCGATGTCGGCGGGCTTGCCGAACCCGTTCAGCATCACCTTGGCGCCGGCCTGGGCCAGCAGCAGGGCGATGCCAAGCCCGATGCCGCTGGTCGAACCGGTGACGAGCGCGCCCCGTCCGGTAAGGAATGTATCCATGACCCTGTCCCTTCAAGCGGTGGTGGCGCGCGGGACCGTGGTGGGCCGCCGCACTCCCTCACCTGGGCGGCCGGCTGCCCGGACGCGCGGAAGGCTTAACGCAGAACCCCGCCGAATGGCTACATGCCGGCCCGGGCGGCTTGCGCGCAGGCCAGGCGCTGCTCTGCAATCCTCGGATTGGGCAGAGCCGTGCCACGCTCGGGCTGCGTCCTGGCACGGCCGGGGTCACTCCACCAGGCGGCCATCGCGGAAGACGATGCGGTAGGGATCGATCTCCACCCGCGCGAAGCAGCCGGCCAGCGCGAAGGGGTCGTCGGCGCAAAGCCGCTCCGCCGCGGCGCGGTCCTCGGCCTCGACCAGGCGGACCGAGCCGATGGAATTCCCCGCGTCATCCATGACCGGGCCGGCAAGGATCAGCATGGGCGCATGCGCCGAGAGATAGGCGATATGGGCGTCCCGGACGGCGCGGCGGGTGGCGCCCATGCCGGGCTTGTCGGTGATTCGGATGGCATACAGCATGGGAGACCTTCAATGATTGCCCTGAAGCCCCTAGTTTGAGGGTGTGGACGCCAGAACCCAAGACCCAACAGAGACCTCCGCGCCCGAACGCGAGCCCCGCGTGAGCGGCGTGCGCGGCGGTGCGCTGCACCGGTTCGCCAACCCCGGCCGCTTCCTGCGGATGACCGGGGCGCTGATGCCGTGGCTCTGGACGGCCGCCATTCTCGTGCTTGGTGTTGGCATTGCCTGGGGCCTGGCCTTCTCGCCGCCCGACTGGCAGCAGGGCGAGACGGTGCGCATCATGTACGTGCACGTCCCGATGGCCTGGCTCGCGATGGGTGGCTACACGGGGCTCGTCATCACCTCCATCGTGGCGCTGGTCTGGCGGCACCCTCTGGCAGACCTTGCCGCGCGCGAGATGTCGCCGGTGGGGGCGGCCGTCACCGCGCTGTGCCTTGCCACCGGCAGCCTCTGGGGCAAGCCGATGTGGGGGACGTGGTGGGTGTGGGATGCGCGCCTGACCTCCGTGTTGATCCTGTTCTTCCTCTGGCTCGGGCACGCCGCGCTGGTCCGCGCCTTCGACGAGCCCGAGCGCGGCGCGCGCGCCGGCGCCATCCTGGCGCTCATCGGCGCGGTGAACATCCCGATCATCAAGTTCTCTGTCGACTGGTGGAACACGCTGCACCAGCCGGCCAGCGTCTCACGCATCGCCGCACCCGGGCTGCATGTGGACATCCTCTACCCGCTGCTCACCTGCGCGCTCGGCTTCACGCTGTTGTTCGCCGCGCTCATCCTCGCGCGCACACGCGGCGCGGTGATGGAACGGCGCATCCGCGCGCTGGAAATGGCCAGCGCGCGACGGCATGATGCCACCCGCGCCGTGCAAGGCGGCGCCGCATGACGCTGCACTGGTGGCACGTCACGATCAGCTACGGGCTGGTCGCACTCATCTTCGGCGGCCTCGCCCTCGGCGCCGCGATGCGCCACCGCGCCGCGCGCGCCCGCCTCGCCGAACTGGACCCGCGCGCATGACACGCAAGCGCCGCCGCCTGATGATCGTTGGCCTGTGCCTGCTCGGCATCGGCAGCGCCACGGCCCTCACGCTCACCGCCTTCCAGGACAATCTGGTCTT
>JBKJNV010000618.1:0-3765 GCA_046593435.1 Roseomonas sp. | reverse complement strand
GTCGCGGCCTGGATCAGCTTCGCCTGCAGGGCCGCCGCACTCGCCACATCCTTGGGGCGCTTGATGTGCGCCACATCCGGGTGCCGCCGGATGGTGCCCGTGGCTGAACAGGGCGCGTCGAGCAGCACGGCGTCGAACAATCCGTCCGGGCGCCAGGCGGTGGCATCCGCCTCCACGATCGTCGCCGCCAGCTTCAGCCGTACCAGATTCTCGCGCAGGCGCATGGCGCGGCGCGGGTCGCGCTCGACCGCGACCACCTCGGCGCCGGCGGCAGCGAGCTGCGCGGTCTTGCCGCCCGGAGCGGCGCAAAGATCAGCGATACGCTCCCCGGGCTGGGGGTCGAGCAGGATGGCCGGCAGCGCGGCGGCGACGTCCTGCGCCCAAAGCAGCCCTTCCTCGAAGCCCTGCAATTCCGTGATGCGCGTGCCCGCGGCCATGCGCCAGGTGCCGGTGGGCAGCACCGTGGCACCTTCGGGCGGCGTCGCACCCACGCGGTGGGACAGGTCCAGCGGCGCCGGCGCGTCATGCGCCTCCGCGATTGCACGCGCTCCGGCCGCACCATAGGCCGCGTGCCAGGCGCTCCAGAGCCAGGGCGGGGTATCCAGCCGCGGGCCGTCGAGCAATTCCAGCGCGGCCGGGCCTTCGGCGGCGACCTTGCGCAGCACCGCATTCACCAAGCCAGCGAAGGGGCGCGGCACAGCACCCACCGTGGAGGCCACCGCGGCATGCGGCGGGGTGCCGAGCAGCAGCAGTTCCGCAGCACCCATGCGCAGCGCCGCGCGCACAACGCCCGGCGGGTTGCGGCTCAGGAAGGGTTCCAGCACCGCGTCCAGCGAGCCCATCCGCCGCAGCACGGCGGCGGCAATCCGGTGCGCCGCAGCGCGGTCGCGCACCTCCAGCGAGGGCGGCAGGCTTTCCAGCGCCTCTTCCAGCGGGCGGTGCCGCTCAAGGACGGATTCGAGAAGCGCGAGCGCAGCGCGGCGCGTCGGCAGGCCGGAGGCATTGGGGGGACGGGGCATGGGGCGCTTGTAGCCGAAGACCGCGCCAAGGCATGCCCCCGGCGGGCAATTATTACGCCCTCAGGGCAGCTTGCGGGTTCCGCCGGCGCGGATCACGCCGCGCGGGCGGGCGGCCTTCTCGGCGAGGCCGCTCACACCCTGGCGGCGCACCAGTTCGGACCAGACCTCCTCCGGCCGGATGCCCGCATCCACCCAGACGACAATGAGGTGATACAAAAGGTCGGCCGATTCCAGCACCGTGGCCTGGCGGTTGCCCAGCGCGGCCTCGATCACGCATTCGACCGCTTCCTCGCCGAGCTTCTGCGCCACCTTGGCGGTGCCGCGCGCGATCAGCCGCGCCGAATGGGAACGGTCGGCATCGCCGGCGCCGCGGCGCTGCTCCACCACCTGCCAGAGACGATCGAGGATCAGCGCATCGCCGCCGCCGCCATTCGCCGCCAGCGGCGTCAGCACGCGCCTATCCACCTTTCGCACCGGCTTGGGCAGCTTGCGCTTCTTGTTGTCGTCCACGCTGGTGGGCAGCGGCAGGCGCACCTTCGGGGCCTTCGGCAGCGTCTTGTTCTTGGTCGCTTTCGCCATCAGGCACTCCTCGCATGGACGGGCAGCGGACGCACGGGCAGGCCGGCGGCGGCGAGTGCCGCCTTGGCGTCGGCAATGCGGAACTGGCCGAAATGGAAAACGCTGGCGGCGAGCAGGCCGGTTGCACCCGCCGCCGCGCCAGCCACGAAATGCTCCACCTCGCCAACGCCGCCCGAGGCCACGATCGGCAGCCGCACAACGGCGCGGATCGCGCGCAACAGATCGAGGTCGAAGCCCTGCTTCGTACCGTCCCGGTCCATGCTGGTCACCAGCAATTCGCCCGCCCCAAGCCCGGCCATGCGCTGCGCCCAGGCGACCGCACCGATCCCCGTCTCACGCCGGCCGCCATGGGTGAAGATCTCCCACCGGCCGGGCGCGGCCTGCTTCGCGTCGATCGCGACGACGATTGCCTGGCTGCCGAAGGCCTCGGCCGCACGCCGCACCAGCTCGGGGTCGGCAATGGCGGCGGAATTGATGGAGGCCTTGTCGGCACCGGCGACCAGCAGGCGGCGCACATCCTCCACGCTGCGCACGCCGCCGCCCACGGTCAGCGGGATGAACACCTGCCGCGCGGTGCGCGCGACGACATCGAGGATGGTGTCGCGGTTCTCGGCCGTCGCCGCGATGTCGAGGAAGGTGATCTCGTCGGCACCCTCGCGGTCATACAGCCGCGCCTGTTCGACCGGGTCCCCGGCATCGCGCAGCGCGAGGAAGTTCACGCCCTTCACGACGCGGCCATTCTTCACATCGAGGCAGGGAATTACGCGCAGCGCGAGCATCGCAGACAACTTCATGATTGGTTGATGGGCGTGGACAGCCGCCCCACCGTCCGACGCGATGGGGGGAATGGGAACGCCGGTCAAGCAGATATTGTCCCGCAAGCATGCAATGGCAGGAATGACGATGCGATGAAGGCCGCGGGCGCGTCGCGCCGCTCAGCCCGCCGCGGCCAGCGCCGCCGCCGGGTCGATCCGTCCATCATACAGCGCACGCCCGATGATGGTGCCCGCGATGCCGCCCGCCGCCCGCAGCGCCAGCACATCCTCGATCCCCGCCACACCGCCCGAGGCGATCACCGGGATGGGCACGGCACGCGCCAGCGCCGCGGTGGCCTCCACATTGACCCCGCCCAGCATGCCGTCGCGGTCGATGTCGGTGTAGATCACCGCCGCGGCACCGGCATCGGCGAAGCGCAGCGCCAGCTCCTCGGCGGTGATGTCGGAGGTCTCCGCCCAGCCTTCGGTCGCGACCATCCCACCGCGAGCGTCGATGCCGAGTGCCACGCGCCCGGGAAAGGCGGCGCAGGCTTCCCGCGCGAAGGCCGGGTCCTTGACCGCGGCCGAACCCAGGATGATGCGCGCCACGCCGGCCTCGATCCAGGCCGCCGCCGTTGCCATGTCACGGATGCCGCCCCCGAGCTGCACCGGCGCGGAGGTGGAGGCGAGGATCGCGCGCACGGCCGCGGCATTGGCCGGTCGGCCGGCGAAGGCGCCGTCGAGGTCAACCACATGCAGCCAGGAAAAACCCTGCGCCATGAAGGCCGCGGCCTGGCCGCCCGGGTCTTCCGAAAAGACGGTCGCCGCGTTCATGTCGCCGCGGCGCAGCCGCACGACGCGGCCACCCTTGAGGTCGATGGCGGGGTAGAGCGTGAAACCCATCGGAACGCTCACTGCGCGCCGATCAACTGGTCGGTCTTGCGGCCCCGGCCGACCTCCAGGAGCTTTGTGTAGTAGTGGCCGGCGACGGTCCGCCCCTCGGCGCGCGCGTAGAAGGGATGCGTGCCCCAGCGGAGGTAGCCGAGCGATTCAAACAGCGCGATGGCGGTCGTCTGCGTCTCCCGCACATCGAGGTTCAGCACGCGGTGACCCAGGGCGGCCGCACGCTCCTCGACACGCGCGACCATGAGCCGTGCGAGGCCCACGCCACGCGCATAGGGGGCGATATAGGCGTGGGTGAGCGTGGCGGCGAAGGCCTGCGCCTCATTGTTGCGCGGCGGCCGGACCAGCTGGGCGGAGCCCACAATGTGGCCATCCATGCGCGCGACGAATAATTCCCGCTCGGGCACCAGCAGCGTACCAGCGAAATGCCGCTCCAGCGTGGCGCGGCCCTGCGGTTCCAGCCACCCGAAGCCGCCGCCCTCGATGATCGCCGCGTCGGTTGCCTCGCA
>JBKJNV010000615.1:0-3091 GCA_046593435.1 Roseomonas sp. | reverse complement strand
TCGCCGAAAGGGTGAGCCGCCGCACCGCGCGTTCGCGGCCGATCAGCGGCAACAAGGTTTTCAGATCCGGGCCGTGTTCCTCGCCCGTCAGGGCCACGCGCAGCGGCAGGAACAGGGCCTTGCCCTTGCGCCCGGTGATGGGCTTGAGCGCCTCCACCCAGCCGGCCCAGGTGAATTCGCCCCAGGGTTCGGGCGGGAGGTGCTCCAGCGCGATGCGCAGGAACTCCCGCTCATTCTCCTGGACGGGCGGGATGATGGTGCCGCGGATCACCTCGATCCAGCCAGGTGCTTCGCGCATGAGGTCGAGGTTGCCGCGGATCGCGTCCCAGGCCTCGGCATCGGCGTTCTCGGGCAGGCGGTCGCGCACCGCATCGAAGGAGGCCTCATGCAGCACGCGGCGATTGAGCGCGAGCAATTGGCGCATGTCGAACCGCGCTGAGGAGTGCGACACGCGAGAGAGGTCGTATCCGGCAGCAAGCTCGCGCGGCGTCCCCGGCACCGGGTCCACGGAGGTGCCCATCGCCGCCAGATAGCCGACCAGCGCGGCGGGCTCGATCCCGTCGCGGCGCAGATGCCGCAGCGAGATCGCACCCAGGCGCTTGGACAGCGGCCCGCCATCCATGTCCGTCAGCAGCGGCAGATGCCCGAAGGTGAGCTTGGCGGCATTGCCGCCCAGCGCTTCATAGAGGTCGATCTGGATGCCCGTATTGGTCACGTGGTCCTCGCCGCGCACCACATGCGTCACGCCCGTCTCCAGGTCATCGACGACGGAGGTGAAGGTGTAGAGCGGCGAGCCATCGGCGCGGATCAGCACCGGGTCCGAGATCGCCTGCAGCTTCACATTGCGGTTGCCCAGCACGGCGTCGCGCCACTGCACGGCGCGCGGGGATAGCAGGAAGCGCCAATAGGGCTGCTTGCCGTTCGCCAGCGCGCGTTCCAACTGGTCCGGCGTCATGCGCAGCGCCTCACGGTCATAGACCGGCGCCTTGCCTTCGCGGCGGCGGCGTTCGCGCTTGGCGGTGAGTTCATCCTCGCTTTCGAAGCAGGGATACAGGCGCTTGGAGGCCTTCAGCCGCTCGGCGGCGGAGGCGTAGAGGTCAAGGCGCGAAGACTGCGCGAAACGCTCATCCCAATCCAGGCCCAGCCAGGTGAGGTCTTCGTCGATGGCCGCGATGAATTCGGGCTTGGTGCGCTCGGTGTCGGTGTCATCGAGGCGGAGGACGAAGGTGCCGCCATGCCGCCGCGCGAGCAACCAGTTCGCGACCGCGAGGCGCGCATTGCCGGCGTGCAGCAGGCCGGTGGGGGATGGGGCGAAGCGCAGTTTCATGGGGTGAGCTGTTCATAATTGGTGTCGCGCGGCGAGGCTGCCGGGTGCGCGATGCAATGCGCGACCCAGGCCTGGGTGTCGAGGCCTTCCGTTGTTGCGTACTCGCCGAAGGTGAAATAGGCGTCGCGGAGTGCTGCCGGGTCCGGCGTGTCGGCGCGCAGGTGTTCGACCTGGGCGCGGATGAAGCGGCGGGCATATTCCTGGGCGGAGGCGGGGGTGGCGAAGCCATCCATCTGCCATTCCTCATCGGGGTCCTGCCAGGCGCCGAAATCACCGCAGAGGACGGAATGAGTCACATTCTGCCCTCAAGCGGCGGGCGCCGTCGTGGCACCAAAGGCGTGCCTTCGGCACGACGGCGGCTTGCCTTGCGCCGGACTGCCGGCGTTCGCCCATTCGGGCTCGCGGTCCGCGTTGCGGCCCGAAGTTCACGCATTGACGATGATGGGCTCATTCTTCGCCGTCTTCTTCATCCTCGTCATCATCCACATCCGCGCGCGGGTCGAGGATGCGCCAGTTGCGCTCCTCCGCATCGTGCGCCGGGCGGGCGGCGAAATCGGCCAGCTCATTCGCGCTGCGCCAGGCCTGGTCGGCGGCGGGCGTGATCTCGGCATCCTCGCCGAACATGTGCCAGGCCGCGAGCACCGCGTCCGCGCCGGCCTTCGGCGCACGGCAGCGTTCGATGCTGTCGCGCACATAGCGCCGGGCGAATGCGTTCGCGTGCCCGAGCGTCGGGAAGCCGGTGATGGTCTCCACGGGGTCGGATCCATTGGCCCCCGAGAGGTCGAGGATGCGCACCGCATAGCCGCCTTCGGGCGCAAACAGGTCGCTCATGAGATCAGTGCCGTAAAACCGTTGGTGATGGGGTAGCGCCTGTCTCGCCCAAACGCCCGGGCGGTGATCTTCACCCCCGGCGGGGCCTGGCGGCGCTTGTATTCGGCGCGGTCCAGCATGCGCCAGATGCGCAGGATGGTCGTGCGCTCGAACCCCTCGGCGACCAGCGCATCGACGGATTTTTCGCCCTCGATCAGCCCTACGAGGATGGCGTCCAGCACCTCATAGGGGGGCAGCGTGTCCTGGTCCTTCTGGTCGGGCTTGAGCTCGGCCGAGGGCGGCTTGGTGATCACGCGCTCCGGCATCACGGCACCGCGCGGGCCGAGTGCGCCATCCGGCACGTGCGCATTGCGCCAGCGGCACAGGGCGAAGACGGTGGTCTTGTAGATGTCCTTTAGCACCGAATAGCCGCCGCACATGTCGCCATACAGCGTCGCGTAGCCGGTGCTCATTTCGGATTTATTGCCCGTGGTCAGCAGCATGGCGCCGAACTTGTTCGACAACGCCATCAGCGTCACGCCACGGATGCGCGATTGGAGGTTTTCCTCGGTCGTGTCGGGCGGCGAATTGCCGAAGGCGGGGGCGAGCATGCCCGCAAATGCCTCCATCGCCGGCCCGATCGGGATGCTCTCGTAGCGGATGCCCAGCAGGTCGGCGCAGGCGGCGGCATCCTCCAGGCTTTCGGGGCTGGTGTAGGGGGAGGGCATCATCACCGCATGGACCCGGTCCGGGCCCAGCGCATCGGCCGCGACGGCGGCCGAGATGGCGCTGTCGATGCCGCCCGACAGGCCCAGCACGATGCCCGGGAAGCGGTTTTTTTCCACATAGTCGCGCAGGCCCAGGACCATGGCGCCATAGATCTGCGCATCCCGCGAGAGGGGCTCGGCCAGCGCGCCGGGGGCGCATTCCAGCCGCGGGCCGGCGCGCGTCCAG
>JBKJNV010000517.1:0-4907 GCA_046593435.1 Roseomonas sp. | reverse complement strand
TCGCGACCGCGCGACGAATGAGGATGACGCAGCCTATGTCGCGCGCCTGGCCGCCGAGTTGGAGGCGGAGTTCCAACGCCTGGGTCCAGACAGTGTCATCGCCTTCATCGCGGAGACGGTGGTGGGCGCCACGCTCGGCTGCGTGACCGCCGTGCCCGGATACTTCCCCGCCATGCGCGCAGTGTGCGAACGCCACGGCGCGCTGCTGATCCTCGATGAGGTGATGAGTGGCGTGGGGCGCTGCGGCACCATGCACGCCTGGGAAGCCGAAGGCACGCCGCCCGACATCCAGATCATCGCCAAGGGCCTGGGCGGCGGCTACCAGCCGATCGGCGGCATCCTCGTGCATGGCCGCATCGTCGAGGGCCTCACGCGCGGCACCGGCACCTTCCAGCACGGTCACACCTACCAGGCCCATCCGGTGGCCTGCGCGGCGGCTTTGGCGGTGCAGGAGGTGATCGCGGAGGAGAACCTGCTCGCGAATGTGCAGGCGATGGGCGCGCTGCTCGAAGCCCGCCTGACCGAGCGGCTGGGCAATCACCGCCACATCGGCGATATCCGCGGCCGGGGGCTGTTCTGGGCGGTGGAATTCGTCGCCGACCGTGCGAGCAAGGCGACCTTCGACCCGGCGTTGAAACTGCATGAGCGGGTGAAGCAGGAAGCCTTCGCGCGCGGCTTGGCCTGCTACCCGATGGGCGGCACCATCGACGGCAAGCACGGCGACCACGCCATTCTCGCACCGCCCTACATCGTGGACGCAGCGCAGGTCGGGATGATCGTGGATCGCTTCGGCGACGCGGTGGACGCGGCGCTGGCCAGCCTGTGACGGCTGGACGCGGACGCAAAACTGGGGCGAAGATGGCCGCCAAACGCGATGGGGGCCTTGCCGCATGATCCGACTGCTCGCCGCATTGGCGCTGGTGCTGCCCTTGCCCGCCTGGGCGCATCATCCCGCGGACGGCATGGCGCCCGCGACCCTGTGGGAAGGCATTGCGTCGGGCGTCGCGCACCCCGTGCTTGGGCTGGACCACCTGGCTTTCCTGCTGGCGGCGGGGCTGCTGCTGGCCGCGGCGCCGCGCGCGGTTCTGGCCTTCCTCGCGACCGCGCTGGGTGGTGCGCTGCTGCACCGTGCCGGCCTGGGCCTTGGCCCTGTCGAGCTGGTGGTCGCGGCCTCCGTGGTCCTGGCCGGCGCCGTGCTGGTGTTGGCGGGGCGGGCGCGACCGTCGGCCGCGCTGCTGATCCCGGCCTTCGCCTTTGCCGGCCTGTTCCACGGCCACGCGCTGGCCGAGGCTGCCATCGCCTCACCCGCGCCGGTCTTCGCGGCCTACCTGGTCGCGCTGGCGGCCATGCAGGCCGCCATCGCGCTCGGTGCCATGCTGGCTGCGCGCTGGATCGCGGGGGTGATGCCCTTCCGCGCCGCCGGGCTCGCGGTCATGGCGGTGGGCCTGGTGTTCCTCGCCGGCTGAGCGCGCTCAATCCACCGTCACGCCAGAGGCACGCACCACCGGCGCCCAAAGCTCCTTCTCGCGCAGCATGAAGGCGTCATAGGCCGCTGGGCCGAGCGGTGCCGGCTCCGCCCCGTAATCGCGAAAGCGCTGCACCACGGCGGGGTCGCCCAACGCCGCGACAATTTCTGCGCCCAGGCGATCGAAGATCGGGCGTGGCACGCCGGCGGGGGCCGCGATGCCGTACCAGGACGCGACGTCGAAATTGGCCACCCCCTGTTCCTGCAGGCTCGGGATCTCCGGCATGGTCGAGGACCGTGCGGCGGTCGAAACGCCCAGCGCGCGCAGCATTCCCGCGAGTACCTGCTGCCGGCTGGCCGGCGCATTGTCGATCGCGAACAGCACCTCTCCGTTCAGTACCGCCGCCATCGACGGCGCGGTGCCGCGATAGGGCACGTGCTGGACCTCCACCCCCATGCGCTGCCCGAACAGCACGCCCGACAGGTGTGACGACGTGCCCGACCCGGCGGAGGAGAAATTGGCGCGCGCCGGGTTGGCGCGGACAAAGGCCACCAGCTCGGCCACGCTGCGCACCGGCCCATCGCCCTTCACGATCAGCACGTTCGGCAGTGAGGCGATGCGCGCGACGCCCGGCAGGTCGCGCAGCGGGTCGAAGGACAGGCGGCGATACAGGGTCGGCCCGATCCCGTGGGAGGCGATGTGGTTGATGTAGAAGCTGTAGCCATCAGGCGCGGCGCGGGCCACGACCTCCGCGCCCACCATGCCGCCCGCACCAGGGCGCGGGTCGATCACCAGCGGCTGGCCGAGCCTCTCGCGCAGCCGCGCCTCCATCATGCGCAGGAAGATGTCCGAGACACCGCCAGCGGCACCGCCGATGACGAAGCGCAGCGGCCGGTCGGGCCAGGTGCCCTGGGCGCTGGCTGCCCATGGCAGCGCCAGCGCAGCGGCGCCCGTCAGGATGTGGCGTCGTTGAGCCATGGCCGGTTCTCCCCCTGTTTTGCGGGAAGGCTAGAGCAACATCCGTTCAAACGAAATCGTTTGGACGGATAAAGATGCTCGAAAAACAATAGGCCAGAGTGCGCGAAGTCGGCCCTTGCAAACGGAACATGCTCTAAAACCCCGTGAGCAGCAGGTCGAGCGCGGCGGTGATGCGGTCCTGCTCGGCGCTCAGGTTACCGAGGACCGGGCCAAGGGCGCGGCGCTCGATGGAAGCCAGTTGGTAGGTGAGCATCATCCACGCCTCGCCTTCGACCGTGAAGACGGGCGTCAGCCCCTTGATCACCGCCGGTGCGTCCACCGCCGTGATCAGTGGCACCACGATCCTGGTCGCCAGCATGTCCAGGTGATCGAGCTGCACATCGAGAAGATAGCCGGGCATCCCGGCGATGCGGTGCAGGCCGAAGCGCGGCATCAGAAGGTGCGGAAGCGCGCCAGCGGCAATCCATGCTCCTCGACCCCGGCATTCTGCGCGGCAATGGCGTCCCGATTTTCCTCGGCCCAGCGCCGCGCCTTTTCATCCCCGACCGCCTTGGCCAGAGCCGCTTCCGTTATGCGCCGCGGATCGAGGCCCAGGCTCCGTGCCTCCGCCAGGTAGGGCGCCTGCGTCTCCGACAGGCCGGGGCGCGTTGGCGCACCGTAAAGGTCAGGCCGCAGCCGGTGTCGCGGCACGCCCGTCGCAGCCTCGATCGCGACCACGCGGTCGGCCGGCACCCGGCCTCGCTGCCGCCAGCGCACCACTGAGGAATGCGCGCAGCCGAGCCGGTCGCCCAGGCCCTCGACCCCACCGGCCGCGCGGATCGCGTCATTGATGCCTGTCGTGTCGGCGTGTGTCATCAGTGCACATTATCACGGGCAGGCCCGTGTGCAATCACTATCGCGGCGCGCGTCGTCCCCACCATTCGTACAGCCGCGGCCCCACCAGCGCGATCACCGCGACCACCAGGATCGTGAGGCTCACCGGCCGCGTCACGAACGTCCCCCAATCGCCCTGGCTGATGGTCAGCGCCTGGCGCATCGCCTGTTCCGCCATCGGGCCCAGGATCATCCCGATGACCACTGGCGCGGTGGGGAAATCGAACCGCCGCATGAACATCGCGACAATCCCGATGCCATACAGCAGCATCAGATCGATCACGGAATTGCTGATGCCGTAGGTGCCGATGGTGGCGAAGACCAGGATACCCGCATAAAGCTGCGGCGTCGGGATCTTGAGGATGCGCACCCACAACCCCACCAGCGGCAGGTTGAGCACCACCAGCATCACGTTCGCGATGAACAGGGATGCGATGAGCGTCCAGACCAGATCGGCCTGTGTCGTGAACAGCAGCGGGCCGGGCTGGATGCCATAGCTCTGAAAGGCGCTGAGCATGATGGCGGCCGTCGCACTCGTGGGCAGTCCCAGGGTCAGCATCGGCACCAGCACGCCCGCGGCGGCGGCATTGTTCGCGGCCTCGGGTCCCGCGACACCCTCGATCGCGCCGGTGGTGCCGAATTCATGCGCGTATTTCGGGTCCACCAGCTTCTTCTCGGCGTAGTAGCTGAGCATGGTCGGCATCTCGGTCCCGCCGGCCGGCAGCACACCGAAGGGGAAGCCCAGGCCGGCGCCACGCAGCCAGGGGCCGATGCTGCGCTTCCAATCCGCCTTCGACAGCATCAGCCGGCCGACCGGCAACACCACCGCCTTGCGGTCCGCCCACCGCCAGGCAAGGTAAAGCGTCTCGCCTACCGCGAACAACGCGACAGCGACGAGAACCACATTCACCCCGTCCAGCAGTTCCGGAATGCCAAAGGTCAGGCGAGCCTGGCCGGTCTGGTTGTCGATGCCCACCAGGCCGAGCATCAGGCCCAAGAACAAGGACGCCATGCCGCGCAGCGCCGAGGAGCCCAGCACCGCGGAGACCGTCACGAAACACAGGATCATCAGCGAGAAATACTCGGCCGGGCCGAGCTTGAGGGCCAGCTCCACCACGATCGGGCCTAGGAAGGCAATGCCCAGCGTGCCCACCGTCCCGGCGACGAAACTGCCGATCGCCGCCGTGGCCAAGGCCGGTCCCGCCCGGCCGCTCCGGGCCATCTTCGCACCCTCGAGCGCGGTGATGATGGAGCCCGATTCACCGGGCGTGTTCAGCAGGATCGAGGTGGTGGAACCGCCATACATCGCCCCGTAAAACACGCCGCAGAACAGGATGAAAGCACCGGTCGCGCTCACCTGGAATGTGATCGGCAGCAGCAATGCGATGGTCAAAGCCGGGCCCAGGCCCGGGAGGACGCCGATGGCGGTGCCCAGGAAACAGCCGAGCAAGGCCCAGCCGAGATTTGTCAGGGTCAAGGCGTGGGAGAAGCCGAGCAGGAGGCCGTCGATGCTGTCCATCAGAACTCCAAAAAGGAAGGATGGGGGAAATGAATTTCCCCCAGACCCCCATTCTTTCTTTTTTTGTCTTT
>JBKJNV010000483.1:0-4274 GCA_046593435.1 Roseomonas sp. | reverse complement strand
GCTACGGGTGCGGGGTGGGAGGGCGGGGCGGTGTTGCGCGTAATTTCCTTATGGACGCGGTCACGGGGCGGCTGGGAGACTCAGGCGCATGACGCTCTCCCTCAATGAAATCCGCAGCCGCGCCACAGCCTTTGCGCGCGACTACCGGGAATCGCGCAGCGAATTTTCCGATAGCCAAAGCTTTTGGCGCGATTTCTTCGAGGTGTTCGGCATCAAGGCGCGGCGCGTTGGCAGTTTCGAAAAACCCGCGAACAACCTGTTTACCGCCAGCGGGCGCGGGCGCATCGACTACCTTTGGAAAGGCGTGGTGCTGGTCGAGCACAAGTCGCGCGGACACGACCTGGACCGCGCGGCCGGTCAGGCGCGCGACTACTTCCCCGGGCTGAAGGACAGCGAACTTCCGCGCTTCGTCCTGGTGTCCGACTTCGCGCGCATTCGTCTCTACGATCTCGAAGCGCAGACCCAAACCGAATTCCTGCTGGCGGAATTGCCGAAGAATATCGGCCTGTTCGGCTTCATCAGCGGCTACACCACGCGGCGCTACGGCACGCTCAACAGCGTCGATGTGCAGGCATCCGAAAAGCTCGGCGCACTGCACGATCTGCTGGAGGATGACGGGTTCAAAGGGCGCGACCTGGATGTCTGGATGGTGCGGACGCTGTTCTGCCTGTTCGCCGACAGCGCCGGCATCTTCGAGACCGCGATCTTCCGTGGCCTGATCGAAACCCGCACCGGGGAAGATGGCTCGGACCTCGGCGCCTGGCTCACCCGGCTGCATCGCGTGCTGGCCACCCCGGTACATGCCCGCCAGGGCGCGTTGGATGAAAATCTAGCCGCTTTTCCCTACGTAAACGGGCGGCTGTTCGACAACCCGGTGGAACAGCCCGACACCAACGCGAAGATGCGCGAGGCGCTACTGGAATGCTGCCGGGTGGATTGGTCCCGCGTCTCACCCGCGATCTTCGGGAGCCTGTTCCAGAGCATCAAGGACCGCGCCGAGCGCCGGCGCGGCGGCGAGCACTACACGACCGAGGCGAACATCCTCAAATGCCTGGACCCGCTGTTCCTCGATGGTCTGCGGGTAGAGCTTGCGGCGGCGAAGGATGCGCGGCGGCTGGATGCCTTCCTTACGCGGCTGCGGCGCATCCGTGTGTTCGACCCGGCCTGCGGCTGCGGAAATTTTCTGGTGGTGGCGTATCGCGAATTGCGGCTGCTGGAATTGGCGGCGCTGCGGTTGCGCTATGGCGGCGATGATGCCGGGCAGTTGGCGGGCGTGGTGCTGAGCCAGGTCAATGTGGACCAGATGTTTGGCATCGAAGTGGATGACTGGCCGGCGCAGATTGCGCAGGTGGCGCTGTGGCTGACCGACCACCAGATGAACATGGCGCTGTCGGGCGAGTTCGGCCTGCTGCGGATGCGGCTGCCGCTGGTCACGGCACCGAACATCCTGGTGGGCAATGCGCTGCGCGAGGATTGGGGGGCCTTCGTGGCGCCGGGCGCGGATGTGTATTGCGTGGGGAATCCGCCGTTCATCGGACACCAGTATCGCAGCGCCACGCAGCAGGCGGATATGCACGCGGTCTGGGGCCAAGCCGGTAAGGTAAACCGACTGGACTACGTGACCTGTTGGCATCGTAAGGCGGTCGATTGGCTGGCGGTGGATACGCGGGCGGAGGCGTGTTTCGTCTCAACAAATTCCATTGTGCAGGGCGAGCAGGTCGGCACGCTTTGGGGTGAGTTGCTGGCGCGAGGCGTGCAGATTCGCTTTGCGCACCGCACCTTTCAATGGACAAGCGAGGCGCGCGGTAAGGCGGCGGTGCATTGCGTGATCATCGGCTTTGCGCTGCGCGTTCCAAGCCAACGGCGCCTGTTCGACTATGCGACGGTGAAAAGCGAACCGCAGGAATTTGCGGCGGCGAATATCAACCCGTATCTCGTGGATGCGCCGAACGTGCTGCTGCCGTCGCGGACCAAGACGCCGCCGGGGCTGCCCCGGCCGTTGGAGGGTAGCAAGCCTGTTGATGGCGGGCATCTCATTCTCGATGTGGCGCAGCGGGCCGCCTTGCTGGCGGCCGAGCCGCAGGCCGCGCCCTTCATTCGACAGTACATCGGCGGCAGAGAACTCATCAATGGCGCGCAACGCTGGTGCCTGTGGCTGAAGGATGCCGAACCATCCGCCTTACGCGCCATGCCTCAAGTCCGCGCCCGACTTTTGGCGGTTCAGGGTGTTCGCAAGGCGAGCCCGACTTTGGAGTTCCAGGCGTTCGCGGCGAAACCCACCATGTTTGTCCAGGACCGCCAGCCCACGCATGATTACCTCGGCATACCAAAAGTATCCTCGGAGGGGCGGGCTTATGTCCCGATGGCTTTCGTCAGCCGCGATGTAATCGCGAGTGACCTGCTGATCCACCTTGAAGGCGCGACGCGAGATCTGTTTGGCATCCTCACAAGTCGCATGCATATGGCTTGGGTCCGCGCAGTCTGTGGACGGCTAAAAAGCGATATTCGCTACGCTCCCGCAGTCTACAACAACTTCCCCTGGCCCGACCCGACGCCGGCGCAGCGGGCCGCCATCGAACGCACGGCGCAAGCGATCCTCGATGCCCGTGCCGCGCATCCCTTGGCGACGCTGGCTGATCTCTATGACCCGCTGTCGATGCCGCCTGATCTCACCGCCGCCCATGCCGCGAATGATCGTGCGGTCGATGCCGCCTATGGCGTGAAGGGCTTCCCCACCGAAGCTGCGCGCCTGGCCTTCCTGTTCGCCCGCTACCAATCCCTTGCCGCCCCGCTCGACATTGCCCCGCTCAAGCCTGCGCGCCGTGCTCGCACCAAGTCGCAAAAATAAAAGAAGGGGGTCTGCGGGGAATTCATTCCCCCAGCCTTTCTCCCTCCAGGCTCGCATACACATCCCCGCTATTCGCCTCATGCGGCAGTTCTGCGATCCAGGCGCGCATTGCCGCCGCATCCACCGCGCGGGGCATCGCGAATGCCATCCCCTCGCCCAGGCAGGCGTTGAAGGCGCGGTAGCCGAGCGCTTCCAGCCGCGTGAGGCATTCGGCCGCGACGCCGCGCTGGATGGTGGTGAATTCGAAGGACAGGGCGCGGATGGGCTTGTGCATCCCGGCCAGCACCGATGCCTCATAGCCTTCGACGTCGATCTTGATGAAATCGGGCACCCCGTGGGTGGCGGACAGGGCGGCGATGGTGGTCACCGGCAGGTGCAGTTCCTGGTCCCAGTTCTGCCCCTCCCACCCCGGCGCGCCTTCGGCGGCGGCGATGAAGGCGTCGGATGCGCTGGCGACGGTGGGGTTGGCCGTGTTCACGCGCAGCGTGGCCTCGCCGGTCTCGGCGCCGACCAGGGCGCCCAGCAGGTTCACGCGCGGGTTGCCGCGCGCGAGCAGGCGCAGCGCCCGGCGCAGGCGCGGCTGGGGCTCCACCGCGACCACGCGGGCGCCGAGGCGAAGGAAGCTCGCCGCGCGGTCGCCGACATGGGCGCCGATGTCGAAGGCGAGGTCGCCGGGGCCGACGAAGCGCGCGTAGAAGGCGTCCAGCATCGCGGCCCGGCCGGGCGCGTAGTAGGTGCGCAGGCTTCGGCGGACTGCGGCGGCGGAGGTCATGGCGTGAAGACCAGCGCCATGCCGCAGGCGTGTGCGGGCGCCAGCATCAGCCCCTCTGCCACCGGCTGAAGGTCCCTGATCAGGCGCGCGACGGCGGCGTTGGCGTCGTCGGTGCGCAGCGTGACGCCGGCGATGAAGGGCAGCGCGGGGATCGCGACGCCGGGCAGCACAGCGGGCAGCGATTCGGGCGGCAGGATGCGGATGCGCGTCGCGCGCTTCGGCCCGCCGATGGGGGCGGCCGCGTCGCCCGGCAGCGGCAGCACGAAGCCGCCGGCCGGGTCCGGCTCCAGCGCCACGCCGGCCAGGCGGGCGAAGCGGGCGGCCGTCTCGGCGGGGGTTTTTGCGACCAGCACGACGGATTCGAGCGCCACGACGTGGTTCGCGTGGCTGAGCCAGCGTCCCTGCCACACAAGCTCGGGCGTGAGGTGACGGATGAGCTGGATGCGCCCTTCCGGTGCGTCGGGCATGGGCAGGCGGGCGAAGCGGGCGCGCGGGCCGTCCGGCGCATCGACGGGGCGTTCGAGGTGGGAAAGGCCGGGGATGGCGATGCCCGCGCGGCGCAGGCGGGCCAGTGCGGCTTCTTCATCAGACACGGCGAGGGCGATGATGTGCGCCCCGGCATGGCGCGCGACGAAGCGGCCGACGTCATTGTCG
>JBKJNV010000583.1:0-3237 GCA_046593435.1 Roseomonas sp. | reverse complement strand
ACGCTGATCCTCACCGGCGACAATTCCGCCTATGCGGGCCTCGTCACGGTGGATGCGGCGGGCACCTTGCAGGGCCGCGCCCAGGTGCTGCCGGGCACCATCACCGACAATGGCCTGGTGCGCTTCGCGCAGCCCGATGCCGGCAGCTATACGGGCCTGATCACGGGGACCGGCTCGGTCGAGAAGACCGGCGCAGGCGTGCTGACGCTCGCGCCCTCCGCGCCGGGCGGGAACACCTATTCCGGCGGCACGATCCTCACGCAGGGCGTGCTGGCCATCGCGGCGGATCGGGCGATCGGCGCGTCCACGGCGGCCATCATCTTCAATGGCGGTACGCTGCGCTACGATGCGCCCTTCAACCTGGCGGCGACGCGTCCTGTCTCGATCACCGCTTCGGGCGGCACAATCGATACCAACGGCCTTGCCACCACCATAGCGCAGGGCATCACCGGCGCGGGTGCGCTGACCGTCTCGGGCGGTGGCGCGCTGGTGCTGACGGGCACCAACACCTATGCCGGCGGCACCACCATTGCCGCCGCCACCCGGCTGCTGCTGGGCACCGGCGGCAGCACGGGCAGCATCGTGGGCAACGTCGCGAATGCCGGCACGCTGGTCTTCAACCGCGCCGATACGCTCGACTTCGGCGGCGCAATTTCCGGCACCGGCAGCGTCGAGCAGAACGGCCCCGGCAGCACGGTTATGCGGGGGGCGAGCACCTATTCCGGCGCCACGCGCGTGAATGCCGGCGCGCTGCGCGCCGGCGCGGCCGGTGTCTTCAGCCCGGCCTCCAGCTACACCGTGGCATCGGGCGCGACATTGGACGCCGCCGGTCTCAACCAGACGGTCGGCGGCCTCGACAATGCGGGCCTCGTCTCGCTGCGCGGTGCGGGCGTGGGCACGACGCTGACAGTGGCGGGCAATTACGTGGGCCGTGGCGGTGTGGTGGCGCTGAACACCGTGCTGGCCTCCGATGGGGCACCCTCGGACCGCCTGGTGATCCGCGGCGGCACCGCGTCGGGCGACACGCGCCTGCGCATCACCAATGTCGGCGGCGGCGGCGCCCGGACGGTCGCAAACGGCATCCGCGTGGTGGAGACGACGCAAGGCGGCACGACAACCGCCGGCGCCTTCCGCCTCGATACCCGCGTCACCGCGGGGGCCTACGAGTACCAGCTGTTCCGCGGCGGCAGCGAGACGGCGGAAGACTGGTATCTGCGCTCGTTCCTCGATGGCGGGGCGGGCATGGCAGGGGCGCCGCAGATCCCGCTATACCGCCCGGAAGTGGCGCTGTATGCGCCGGTCCCGGCCATCGGCCGCCAGCTGGGGCTCGCCACGCTCGGCACCCTGCATGAGCGCGTGGGCGAGGAGGAGAATATCCGTGACCTGGGCGGTTCGCGCCCCTACGCCAATGGCGGCTGGGCCCGCGCCTTTGGTGAGCGCACGACAACCCGCTGGGACGGGCCGGTCGATGCCGGCACGACCGGCAACCTGATCGGGCTGCAGGCCGGCTTCGATATCCTTCGCCGCCAGGGTGCGGATGGCCATCGCGACCATGCCGGCGTCTACGCCGCCTATACCGACTTCACGGGCGTCGCCAGCGGATTCGCGCTTGGTCAGCAGGGCCTCCGTGTCGGGCGCCTGTCCGTCGGCGGGCCGGCGGTGGGCGCGTACTGGACGCATTTCGGCCCCTCGGGCTGGTATGTCGATGCGGTGGTCCAGGCCAATTGGTTCGACGTGACCGCCCGGTCCGACTTCGGCACCGCGCTGACCACCAGCGGCTCGGGCCTCGCCGCCTCGCTCGAAGCCGGATACCCGATCCGCTTCGCGGCCAACTGGCAGGTCGAACCGCAGGCCCAGGTGATCTGGCAGTCGGTTTCGCTCGATCGCTCGCGCGATGGGCAATCTGCGGTGGCGTGGGACACAGGAGATGCGGTGACCGGGCGCGTCGGCGCGCGGCTGCAATACACCGGCCGCGAGGGGACGACGCTGTGGCAGCCCTACGCCAAGGTCAATCTCTGGCACGGCTTCGCGGGGACGGACCGGGTGATGCTGGGCGGCTCGGCGCCGGTCGAGAACCGCTTCGGCGACACGGCGCTGGAGGTGGGCGGCGGCGTGACCGCGCGGATCAACGCCAACGTCAGCCTCTATGCGCATGGCGACTACCGCTGGAGCGTTGCGGGCGACCGCAGCCGCCAGACCGCCGCGCAGGGCAGCTTCGGCATCCGGGTAAATTTCTAGTCGGCCCGAAGCATCTGCGACCAACGCGCGGAAGGAGGCTCAATCATGAGCCTGGTCAGCATCATCATCCCGACCTTCAACGGCGGCAGCACGCTGCCGATGCCCGTCGCATCGGTCGCGCGCCAGACGCATCGGGATATCGAGCTCATCATCATCGATGACGGATCCACCGATGACACGCGGGGCGTGGCCGAGCGGCTGCTGCGCGGGCTGGATATCCCCGCCCGCATCGTCAGCCACCCGACCAATCTTGGCCTGAGCGGCGCGCGCAACACCGGCCTTCGCGAAGCGCGCGGCGAATGGATCCAGTTCCTCGATTCAGATGATCATATCGCACCCACGAAGATCGCGGCGCAGTGCGCGGCGGCCGCGCTTGCCGCGCCCGATGTCGCCTCGGTCTATTCGCCCTTTCAGACCTTCGCGATGACCGGGGATGCCAGCCGCCCCCTGGACCCGGTGCAATTCCCCGATGTCGAGCAGACCCACCCCGTTGCATTCCTGCTGCGCCGCGGCTTCGTGCATCTGTCGGCGACCCTCACGCGCCGGAAGGCGATGCTGGAGGTGGGCGGCTTTCGGCAGGCGGCCGTGCCTTGGGAAGATGATGAGATCAAGGTGCGCATGGCGCTTGCCGGGTACCGCTTCGTCAGGGTGCCCGGCATGGATCCGGCCTTCTTCTGGCGCCTTTATCCCGAACAGCTGCGTTGGGGGGGTACCGGAGCACGCTACCGGATGGAACGCGTGGCGCATGGCTTCCTCGCTGCAGTCCGCCTGGCCCTCTGCCGAGCAGCGCCCGACCGGTCGGCGCTGCCCCCGGACCTGCTCGTCGAGCTGGAGGACGCGTTCACATCGCAGGTTCGGCTGATGTATCGCCAGGACCGGTCACTGGGCGACGCGTTTCTGGGCGAGCTTCTGGCGTATTTTCCGGGGTTTCGCCCGGCGCGGCCCATGTTCGCGCGCCGCGTCGCGCCGTTCATCGGTGTGCGTCGCTTCGAGCGTTCC
>JBKJNV010000443.1:0-4175 GCA_046593435.1 Roseomonas sp. | reverse complement strand
GTGTTCCTCGGCCTCAAGCACGTGATCCCGGTGATGCTGCGGCAGGGCATCGGGGCCATCGTGAACACGGCATCGACGGCGGCGCTGGTGGGCTCGGCAGGGCTTGCACCCTATGTCGCGTCGAAGCACGCCGTGCTGGGGCTGACGAAATCCGCGGCCGGAGAGGTCGCGCGCCAAGGCGTGCGGGTGAACGCGCTTTGCCCTGGCCCGACCGACACCCGCATGATCCATTCGCTCGAAGACCAGGCGATGGCCTCGGGCCGCAATGACGTCGTCGAGCGCTACATGGCCGCCATCCCGCTCGGCCGCTACGCCACGCCCGCGGAGGTGACGGCGATGGTGCTGTTCCTGTGCTCGGATGTAGCGAGTGCCATCACCGGCGGCCAGTTCCAGGTCGATGGCGGCCGCACCGCGTGCCCGGGCGGCAGCGCGCTGCGCTGAGCTGAGCTCCGAGTAGACCAACTCGGGGCGCGCACTTCGCGCGCACCGCGAGCGCGAATGCGCGAACGCCGGTCGTCCGGCGAAAGGCAAGCCGCCGGAGGCGGCGCCCGCCGCTTGAGGGCAGGCACGCGACCAAGGGTCATCCTTCATGACCCTTGGCTTCAGATCACGCCAGCCTCCTGCAGCCGCGCGATCTCGGCGGCATCCAGGCCCAGCCTTTCGCGATAGACATGGTCCGCATGCGCCCCCTGCGAGGCGCCGAGCCACTTGATGCGCCCCGGCGTCTCGGTCAGGCGCGGCACCACATTGGGCACCGCGAGCACGCCCACGCGCGGGTCCTCGATGAAGGCGATGTTTTCCCGCGCCGCGTAGTGCGGGTCGGCGAAGATTTCCGCGATGGAATAGACCGGGCCGCACGGCACCTCATGCACGGCGCACAGGGCAAGGACCACGTCGCGGTCCATGGTGCCGGTCCAGGCACCCACGGTCGCGTCCACCACCGCGCGGCTCGCCTCGCGCTTCGCCAGCGTGCCCCACTTCCCCTCGCCCGCATGTTCGGGCGTGCCCATCGCTTCGGCGAGGCGGGCGTAGATCTTGTCCGAGGTGCACGCGATCGCGATCCAGCGGCCATCCTTCGTCGGGTAGTGGCTGTGCGGGACGACATTGACCGTGCCTGGCCCCATCCGCTCCCGCACATAGCCGTTGAGATGGAAGTTGGGGGCGAGCTCGTCGAGGATGCGGAAGATCGGCTCGTACAGCCCGATATCGACGACCTGGCCGCGCCCGGTCTGCTCCCGCGCGCGCATCGCGAGCAAGGCACCGAAGGCGCCGTACAGCCCCGCGAGATAGTCCGGGATGGTGGCAGAGCCAGGTGTCACGGGCGGCCGGTCGGGATAGCCCGCGAGGTAGGACAGCCCACCGAAGGCATTGCCGATGCGCCCGAAGCCGGGCCGGCCACTATAGGGGCCGGTCTGCCCGTAGCCCGAGATGCGCACCATGATGAGGCGCGGGTTGATCGCGCTCAGCACATCCCAGCCCAGGCCCCATTTCTCCATCGTGCCGGGCTGGAAATTCTCGACCAGGATGTCGGCATCCGCGATCAGCTGCTTGAACAACACCGCACCTTCGTGCTTGCGCAGGTCGAGCGAAGCGATCTTCTTGTTCCGGCATTCCGACAGCCAGGGCAGCGTCTCTCCGCATTCCGTCACGGTGCCGAACTTGCGCAGCGCGTCGCCCACGCCGGGCAGTTCCAGCTTGATGACGTCGGCGCCGAATTCCGCAAGCTGGGTGGTGGCGAAGGGGCCGGCGAGGAAGGACGAGACGTCGATGACCTTGCAGCCGGCAAGGGCTTCCACCTGGGTCACAGCTTGCCCTCCTCGCCGAGCACCTGCTCGGCCATGCGCAGCGCGTCGATCGCGGCGGGGAAGCCACAATAGGCCACGGCGTGGGTGAAGACCTCGCTGATCTCGGCGGCCGTGCAGCCATTGTTCAGCGCGGCCACCAGGTGCACGCGCAGCTCATGGGGGTGGTTCAGCGCACACAGCATCCCCAGCGTGATGAGGCTGCGCTGCTTGCGGTCAAGGTTGGGGCGCGTCCAGAGCGTCGCGTAGGCCATCTCCTCGGAGAGCGCCCGGATGGCGGCGTTGAAGGGCGTGGTCGTGCGGTCGCGCGCCTCGGTGTAGGTGGTGCCGAGGATCTCGCGCATTTCGATGCGGCCGCGCGCGCGCAGCGCGGCGTGTGCCTGGTCTTCATCCATGGTGGGCCTCCCGTTGATGGCTTGATGAAAGCCGGTTGCCGGGGCGGTGGCTAGAAGCATGGGGGAAATGAATTTCCCCCAGCCCCCCATTCTGTTGTTTTTGATTTTTGGTGCGGGCTGGGAGGGATCACCGAAATGGCAGACGAAGCACCGGCGACACCGCAGGCACCATTATTCAAAAATAAAAGAAGGGGCGCGACGTATACGTCGCGGGGGGAATTCATTCCCCCATGCTGTCGTCAGGACCGCACCGGCCGCACGCGTTCGCTCTCGGTCTTGAGCTGCCCGCAGGCGGCGAGGATGTCGCGCCCGCGCGGCCGGCGGATGGGGCTGGCGTAGCCGGCCTCGTTCAGGATAGCGGCGAAGCGGCGGATCGCGTCGGAGGTGGAGGTCAAATACGGGCTACCCGGCCAGGGGTTGAACGGGATCAGGTTCACCTTGGCCGGCATGCCGGCGATCAGGCGCACCAGTTCGCGCGCTTCAGCCTCGCTGTCGTTCACGCCGCGCAGCATCACGTATTCGAAGGTGATGCGCCGCGCATTCGTCGCACCCGGGTAGCGGCGGCAGGCGGCGAGCAGTTCCTCGATGGGGTATTTGCGGTTCAGCGGCACGATTTCGTCGCGCAGCTCGTTCGTCACCGCGTGCAGGCTGACGGCCAGGCCGACGCCGAGCTCCGCGCCGCAGCGATCCATCATCGGCACCACGCCCGAGGTGGACAGCGTGATGCGCCGGCGCGAGAGTCCGATGCCCTCATGATCCATCACGATCTTCAACGCCTTGGCGGTGTTCTCGTAGTTATAGAGCGGCTCGCCCATGCCCATGACGACGATGTTGGACAGATGCCGCGCGGTGCCGTCCTTGGGGCTGGGCCATTCGCCGTAGCTGTCGCGCGCGGCCATGAACTGGCCCACGATCTCGGCAGCACCAAGGTTGCGCACCAGCGCCTGCGTGCCCGTGTGGCAGAAGCGGCACGACAGCGTGCAGCCGACCTGGGTCGAGATGCAGACCGCGCCGCGATCCTCATCGAGGCTCGGGATATAGACCGTCTCGGCCTGCTGGCCGTCGCGGAATCGCAGCAGCCATTTGCGGGTGCCGTCATCCGAGGTCTGCTCGGTCGAGACCTCTGGGCGGCCGACCACGAAGCGCTGCGCGAAGACCGCCTGCATGGGCTTCGCGATGGAGTTCATGAGCGCGAAGTCGGTGACACCCTGGTGATAGATCCAGTGCCAGAGCTGCTTTGCGCGGAATGGCTTTTCGCCGATAGCGACCATCTCGGCGGCGAGTTCATCGCGCGAGAGGCCCACCAGGTCGCGCCTGCCGTCCGCGGTGGTCGCGGGCGGGGGGGCAAAGCGGGCCGATTTGGCCAGAATCCGCGCGCGTTCGGCCTCGTCCAGCGTCGCGCCCACTGGCGCGCCGCTTGGCACTGGCGCGCCCACTGGCGCGCCGTCAGGGATTGGCACGCCCACGGGCGCGCCGCCTGACATCGGCGGCTGATGCGCGTTCATCGGCGCGCCGCCGGGCATTCGCGGGAAATGGCATCGTAGGCGGCGGTGAAGCCGCCGAGCGAAAACACATCATTCACCTGGCCGCGACCGGAGGCGGCCGGGCCGCGTGCGGCGGCCTCGCGCCCGTTGCGGAAGGCGGCCACGGCGGCGCGGCCGTCGCGGGCGAAGGCGCTGTCGGCATTGGTGTAGAAGCGCAGGGCGGCATCGCCGATGGTGATGGTGGCCTCGGCATTGCGCGGATAGGCATAGCCGGCGCGAAGTGCCACCTGGTCGCGCGAACCCGGGCGGTGCGTGACCAGCAGCAGCACGCCGCTGCGCTGCGGGTCGGAACGCGATGCCCGGGCGAAAGCGTAGCAGACCTTCTGCCCGCGTTCGGTGTGCACCGCCGCCGTCCAGTCCTGGAAATTGCCCAGGCGGCGCGGCTGGGCTGCCGTCTGCGCCAGGACGGGCCACGCGAGCAACGCCCCGATGAG
>JBKJNV010000348.1:0-6756 GCA_046593435.1 Roseomonas sp. | reverse complement strand
CCATGGCGGCGCATCACGGGCCGCAGGGCATCCGGGTGAATTGCGTCGCTCCGGGCTATGTCTTTACGCCGATGGTTGCAGTGCGCGGCGTTGATGAGGCGGGGCGGCGCGCGCGGGCGGAAGCGACGCTGCTCAAGACCGAGGGCACCGCCTGGGATGTGGCGGAGGCGATCGCCTGGCTGGTCTCGCCGGCGGCGCGCTGGATAACCGGGCAGACGATTCCCGTCGATGCGGGGACGAGTGCGGGGCAGACCTCGCTCGCCTCCCCCGCGCCGCTGCCCGCAAAACCAGCGTGACGACCATCCTCGTTGATGCCGACGCCTGCCCGGTGCGCGAGGAGATCTACCGCGTCGCCGCACGGCTCGACCTGCCACTCGTGCTGGTGACGAATGGCGCGCGCCCGGTGCGGCCGCCGCCGCTGCCCAAGGCGCGCCTCGTCATCGTCAGCGAAGGTGCCGACAAGGCCGATGATTGGATCGCGGAGGCCGCAACCCCGCGCGATGTGTGCATCACCGCCGACATCCTGCTCGCGGCGCGCTGCCTGGAGAAAGGCGCGCGCGTCATCACCCACAAGGGCCATGAGTTCACGGCGCAGAATATCGGCACCGCAGTCGCCGGGCGCGACCTTGCGCGGCATCTGCGCGAGTTGGGCACGGGCGGCGGCGGGCCTGCGCCCATGGCGCAGGCCGACCGGTCCCGCTTCCTTTCCGCGCTCGACCGCGTGCTGACGGCGGCGCTTAGAGCCTGAGGCCCATCCGGCGGATCATCGCGCCTTCGTCGGCGAACTGGCGGCGCGCGAAGGCGTCGTATTCAGCCGCCGGCATGTACATCGCCGGCATGTCGAAACGCTCCAGCACGGCGAGATGCTGGGGGTCATTCACCGCCTCGCGGAAGGCGTCCTGCAGCACCCGCACCACGCCCGGGTCCATGCCCTTGGGGCCGGCCACGCCATAGGGCGAGGTGGAGACGATATCGATGCCGCTCTCGCGCAACGTGGGGACGTTGGGGAAGCGCTTCGCGCGCTCCGCACCCCAGCTGACCAGCAGGCGCAGCTGGCCCGCCTCGACCAGCGGCGTCCAGCCGGAGCTGTCAGCCACGGCCTGAATCTGGCCGCCGAGCAGGGCGGGCAGGTTCTCGGCGATGCCGCGGAAGGGGACGTGCGTCCAGTCGATGCCCCGTGCGCCGGCGATCTGCTCCATGGTGATGTGCAGCGAGGTGCCGACACCGGGCGAGCCGTAGTTGATGCGGCCCGGATTGACCTTCGCAAAGTCGAGGAATTCAGCGAGCGTGCGCCACGGCGCATCTGCCTTCACGACGATGCCAAACAGGTAGCCCGTCAGGTGCGCGACATAGGTGAAGTCGACCAGCGGATCAAAGGGTGCGCGCGGCGCCATGTGCGGGTAGCGGAAGACGCTGATCGGCATTTGCGCGAGTGTGTAGCCATCGGGCTGCGCGTTGAGCAGGGCCGCGGGGCCCAGCGTGCCGCCGGCGCCGGGGCGGTTATCGGCGATCATCGGCTGGCCGAGGCGGCGCCCCATGGCTTCGCAGATCGCGCGCATCTGCACATCCGTCGTGCCACCTGCAGCCCATGGGATGATCATGCGCATCGGCCGGTTGGGGAAGCCTTGCTGCGCGAGGGCGGGCCGCGCCAGCGTGGCCGCGGCAAGGCCCGTGAGGGCCGCGCGGCGCGTGAATGCGATGGTGGTCATTGGTGTTTCCTTCCCGGCGATTTCCCTCGATTGGCCATGGTTCCACCGGCCAGCGCAAGGGGTTCGCGCATGGCTTGACGTTGGCTTGAACGAAGCGCGAACATCGATGGATGCCATTGCTCCTCGACGCACCCGAACGCACCCGCCGCATCCAGCGCGCGGCTGCGCGATTCTGTGCCGCACTCGGCTGGGCGCCGCTGTCCGAAGTGCCGCTGCCGAATGGGCGGCGCGCGGATATCCTCGCGCTGCTGCCCGATGGCGGCCTTCGCATCATTGAGGTGAAATCCTGCGCGCGGGATTTCCTCTCCGACCGCAAATGGCATGAGTACCGCGCGTTCTGCGATGCGCTGCTGTTTGCCGTCGATGCCGATTTCCCGCAGGCGCTGTTGCCCGAGGATGTGGGGCTGATCTGCGCCGCATCGGTCGATGATTCGGCGTTGCTGCGACCTGCACGGATGCATCCCCTGGCACCGGCGCGGCGGCGCGCGATGCTGCTGCGCTATGCGATGCTGGCCGGCACCCGAGCTTCGGCGGCGGCGGACCCGGAGGCAGGGCTGCTGGCGCGGATGGCGCTGCGTCTGGAATAG
Organism: Roseomonas sp.; assembly: GCA_046593435.1. GTDB lineage: Bacteria > Pseudomonadota > Alphaproteobacteria > Acetobacterales > Acetobacteraceae > Plastoroseomonas. Next base: position 4,460 of record JBKJNV010000348.1, on the reverse strand, counting down.
CCGAAAGTAAGAAAATCTTACCGGCTGGAGAAACGCCAACCCACGGTAACAGCTGGAATTTTCAAGCGAAAGTAAGCGTTTCTTACTTTCGGACACCGTTCCCGTGGCACCAGGCGCATTGCGCCCGCTGACAAGAACAATCCTAGAACTTCGGGCGCCTGAATGCCAGCGAAATCAGGTTCGCCGCAGCACGCCGCGCGGCGGCGGGCGCAGGCTTCCGTCCGGGCCCGGCGCCAGCTGCGCATGGAACATCGCGATCCCGTCGCGCGCGATGGTCAGCCCGAAGGCCCAGTCCGCACCGGGCGGCGCATCGCCCGCCTGCACGCGATAACCGCTGCTGGTCGCGGCGAGCGCGGTGGCGTTGCGCACGATCGGCGTCACCTCTGCCCCCGCCCGCGCGCGGGCCAGCGCGAGCTGTGCCGTGAAGGCGAGCGCGAGGCCCGGATCGGCGTCGCGGAAGAACACCGAACAGCTCTGCGCCGAGAGCGAGAAGGCGAGGCCAAGCCCCATCCGTCCCGCATCGTCCGGCAGGCCATACAGGCGCAGCGCCTCCGGCCGCGTTTGGGTGCCTTCAAGGTCGGCGCCGATCTGACGCAAGCTGCGGGCTTCGGCCTGGCGCTCCAGCGCTTCCGGCGCGCCGAGGTGGCGGATGCAGACATCAACGAACAGGGCGTGGCCCGCGGCAGTGCGCTCGATCGCGTCGCCATCGGGCTCGCGCGGCGTGGATGCGCAGCCGGCCAGCAGCATCACGGCGAGGAGACCTCTCAGCATGCGCGCGCGTCCCAGGCGGAGCGGGATGGTAGGAGGTGCGCTTGTGCGAAATCAACCACCATGTTGCACCGCGGCATGGTGCACGGCGAAGCGGCGCGCGAACGGCGCGTTCACCGCGCCCTCCGGCATCCGGCCCGCAGCAAGCGCGGCCAGCTGGCGCACCGTGTCCATCGCCTGATGCTCGGCGGCTTCGCGTGTGAGGCCGGCGATGTGCGGCGTCGCGATCACGTCTGGGCGGCGCGCGAGGCGCATTGCGGGCCGCTGGTCGGTGGCGCGGCCGACATCGAGCGCGGCACCTGCGATGTGGCCGCTGTCGAGCGCGGCCTCGAGTGCGGCATCATCGACCAATTGGCCGCGCGCGAGGTTCACAAAATATGAGCCGCGCTTCATCTGCGCGAAGGCGGCAGCGCCGAACAGATTTTCGGTCTGCGGAATGGCCGGGGCAAGGCAGACGACGATGTCGCTGTCGGCCAGCAGCGCCGGCAGAGCCACGCTGTCAGGCCGCGCCGGATCATTGATGAGCACGCGCATGCCCATGGCCTGCGCGATCATGGCCAGGCGCTGCCCGATGCGGCCATGCCCCACAATCCCCAGTGTCGCGTGGGAGAGTTGCAGCCCCATGCGGCCCTCCGGCTCACGCCCCGCGCGATAGGCGCCGGCCGCATCGGTGATGCCGCGCACGAGATCCACGATGAGGCCGATGCCGAGTTCGGCCACGGCATCGACGAAGCCGGGGGTGGCCTGCGTGACCAGCACGCCGGCCGAGGAGGCGGCCGCGACGTCGATGGTGCTGATGTCCACGGCGCAGCGGTGGAAGGCGATGAGGTCGGGGGCGTGGGCGAAGGTCTCGGCCAGGCCCGGTGTCGAGCGGTCCGCGATGATCGCGTGGCAGCCGGCGGCGGCCTCGGCCAGGGCGCGGCCCGCGAGCACCTGCCCGGTGGTGTTGCGCACCACCGCCGCGTGCTGCGCGAGGGCGGCCAGTGCGCGGTCTCCGTAGTAGCCTTCGAACATTGGCTGCGTGTGGGCGAGGAAGACGCGGATGCTCATGGCGATGTGTCCAGCGCGGCATCGAGGCGCGCGATTGTTTCGGGCGGCAGCTTGCGGATGGCGGCGGCCAGGCGGTTCGCAAACGCCGTAGCCTCCGGCGACAGGCCGGCGGTGTCGAGTGTGACGCGCGGATGCGAGAGGCGTGCGAGGCGCGAGAGCTCCTCCGCATCATCCCAGATGAGGCCGAAGAACTCGTTCATCTGGTGAACCAGGCCGGGCGAGGGGCGGCCGCGATGGCCATGTTCCAGCGCCGAGAGATAAGCCGAGGAGACCTGCACGGCGGTGGCGAGCTCGGCAAGCGTGACGCCGCGCTGTTCGCGCAAGGCACGGAGGCGTGCGCCGAAGGGGGTCATCCGCGGGGTCGGCGGAGGAGGAGGTGGACGGCGCCCGAGCCGGCGCGCTGCGGATGCGCAGCACCCAGGACCAGCGGGCGCAGGTCGGGTGCGTTCAGCCAGTGCGGGAATTCGCGGCGCAGCACGCCGCCCTCATGCGGGTCGCCCTTGCCGGTGATGACGCAGACGCAGCGCACGCCATCGGCCAGGGCGGCGGCGAGGAAGCCGCGCACCGCGGCATGGGCTTCGTGCGCGCGCTGGCCGTGCAGATCGAGCGTGCGTTCGGGGCGCAGCTTGCCGCGCCGCAGCGCCGCCCAACGCCGCGCATCGAGCCCCGCCGGTGCCGTGCCCACCGCGATCATCGGCGCGTGCTGCATGCGCGGTGGCGGCGGCGCGGCGGCAGGGCGCGGGGGCGGCTCGGGGGGTAGTGCGGCTGCGGGCGGAAGCTCCGGGCGGGCGCGGCCGCGCAGGGGGGCGACATGCGCGGCGTAATGCGCCCAGACGGCGCGGTCCGCCTCGCTCAAACCCCGTGGCTTGCGGCGCAGCTGCATCGTGGATCAGCGGGCCGCTGCGTCGTCGTCGAGCAGGATGATGTGCAGCCGGCGCGGGCCATGGGCGCCGAGTTCCAATGTCTGCTCGATATCCGCGCTGCGGCTGGGGCCGGTGACGAACATGACGTTGCGCGGCATCTGGCCAGGCGCATGGGCGCGCAGGCGGTCCCAGGCATCCTCATAGGGGCCGACAATGGCAGAGGCGCGCAGGATGACCACGGCGGTGTCCGAGAGCAGGTTCAGCGTGGTCGGGCGCGCGGGCTCCGAAGGCAGCATCAGCGTGCCCGTCTCCGCGATGCCGGCGAAGCCGTGGGTGACGGAGACAAGGTCGGTAGCCTCGGCACGCCGCGCCTCGAAGGCCAGCATCGGCGTGCGGTCCCAGGGGAGGGCCTGGAGCTCCGGATGCGGCGCCATCACGAACTGCGAGGGGAGGTTCTGCGCGGCGAGATACTGGGCCAGGGATGACGGGACATCGGCGGCGTCAGCCACACGCTCCACGGTGCCGAACTCCTTCTCGACATTGCGGATGAACAGCGCGACCTGCGCCGGGCGGGGGAGCTGGGAGCGCGCGGGGATGAGGTGGCGCGGCGGAGCCGCCATGCGGGTGCGGAGCATGGCCTGCTGGTCGGCGGGCAAAGGGCCGCGATGGAGGCCGCGACGGATGGCGGCGAGGATGGTGTCTTTGGACATGTTAGGTGCGGGCCTCGAAGCATGGGGGGAATGAATTCCCCCCAAACCCCCCATCTTTTGTTTTTGATTTTGGGTGTGGGTTGGCAGCGCGGGCCGAATTCTCTGAGGGCGTGCTGGCTGCGCGAGCGGTACCATAGAATATTCGTTGGCTCGCGTTCGCAGCGCGCACCGACTGCCCCGCGGTAGTGCTCCCTGCTCGCCCAGAGCCAATAGATAAAAACAAAAGAAAGGGGGTCTGGGGGAAATTCATTTCCCCCGGCCTTGCTTCTGCGCCGCTTTGTATCGCGCCATGAATGTCCCGCCTTCCGGCACCGGCAAATCGCGCCCTTCGGTCCAGCCGCCGGCGAGTGGGAGTGACGTGAAGGCGCCTCTGCCTCGGCCGAGCAGGCGCAGCGTGCCGATCCCCAGCCGTGTCGCCATTCGGTACAGGCCCGGGCGCTTGGCGAACCAGGCCCAGACGCCGAGGCCGCGGCGCATGGTGGCCGGCGTCAGGTGGCGTTCGAATTCGCGTTCGCGCCAGTGGCGCATCATTTTCGGGAGGGGGATTTTCACTGGGCAGACGGCTTCGCATTTGCCGCAGAAGGTCGACGCGTTGGGCAGGTTGGCGGTTTTGTCGATCCCCGTGAGGGCGGGGGTGAGCACGCTGCCCATGGGGCCAGGGTAGACCCAGCCATAGGCGTGGCCGCCGATGGCGCCGTAGACCGGGCAGTGGTTCATGCACGCCGCACAGCGGATGCAGCGCAGCATCTCCTGGAATTCGGTGCCCATCATGTTGCTGCGGCCATTGTCGAGCAGCACGACGTGGTAGGCGGATGGCCCGTCGAGGTCGGGCGCCCGCTTCGGCCCGGTGGAGAAGGTGGTGTAGACGGAGAAATCCTGCCCCGTGGCACTGCGCGCGAGCAGGCGCAGGAGGGAGGTCGCGTCTTCGAGTGTGGGGACGACTTTCTCGATCGAAGCGAGCGCGATGTGCACGCGCGGCAGCGTCTGGGTCAGGTCGCCATTGCCTTCGTTGGTGACGATGACGCTGCTGCCGGTTTCCGCGATCAGGAAATTCGCCCCGGTGATGCCC
>JBKJNV010000307.1:0-3404 GCA_046593435.1 Roseomonas sp. | reverse complement strand
GATGAGCTGCGCAATGCTGTCGCGCGCGAACAGCGCGCCGAGATCCAGTTGCAGCAATACCAGGCGGGACTCGACGCCAACCGCTCCATCTTCGAGAGCTTCCTCGGCCGCGCCGCGCAGCTGTCCAACGTCTCGGGCATCCAGGAGGCGGATGCGGAGATTCTCTCCCCCGCCGTCGCGCCGAGCTACCCCTCGGGTCCACGCAAGGGCCGCGACCTTGCCATCATCGGCATCCTGTCGCTGGTCACGGGCCTGGGTGCCGCCGTCCTGCGCGAGCGGATGCGCCAGGGCTTCCGCACGCCCGAGGAGTTCGAGGCCGAGACGGGGATGCATGTGGTGGGGCTGTTGCCGCGCCTGTCGCGCAAGGCCCGCGCGCTGTCGCACCCCAATGCCGACAACGACGCGGCGGCCGCACTCACCCGGCTGCGCGGCACCTTGCAGATGCACCATGACGGCAACATGCCGCAGGTGGTGGTGGTGACCTCCGCCGTGCCGGAGGAGGGCAAGACCATGCTCTCGCTCGGCCTCGCGCGGAGCGCGGCGGAGGCCGGGCTGAGCGTGTTGCTGATCGATTGCGACATGCGCAACCCATCCGTCGCCCCGATGCTGAACCTGCCGGTCGGCCCCACGCTCAAGCACGTTTTGCTCGGCCAAAGCCTGGGTTCGGGCGAGCGGCTGATCCACCACGCGCCGGGCGGCGTCGACGTGATCGCGACCGATGTCGAGGCGCGCGGCGGCCAGGACCTGCTCGGGTCGACCACGATGGCCGCGCTGATCCGGGCGCTGCGCAACCGCTACGACCTGATCGTGCTCGATGCACCGCCCGTGCTGGTGGCGACCGAGGTGTTCTCGCTGATCCGGGTGAGCGATGCGGCGCTGCTGGCGACGCGGTGGGACAGCTCGCCCCGCCAGGTCGTGCGCGGCGCGGTGCGGCTGCTGCGCAATGCCGGTGCGGTGCACCTGTTCGGCGTGCTGACGCGGGTGAATCTGAAGCGCTATGCGTCGGAGACGAGCAGCTCGCTCGCCTTCATGCATCGGAAGTATCGCAACGAGCCGCCGCGGCTGGTCCGGATGCGGGGCACGTGAGTGCGCGCCTGTCCTGAGCATTCGCCGATGAACGTCTGTGGGGAGCGCGATGTGCCGATAGCAGGCAGCGATGCGGACGGACGCGCGGGCGCCACGGCGCCGTCTGCCATGGCCGTGGGTGCACCGCGATGCAGCTGACCATCCTCGGCGCGGCCTTGCTGCCGCTCGCGATCTGGGGTGCCGGCAATGCGGGCTGGTTGATCCGCCTTGCCATCATCGCGGGCATCTTCGAGGGCGGGGCGGCGCTGATCATCGGCGGCGAAGGCGGCTTCGGGCTGCCCACGGCAATGGTCCCGGGGCTGCTCCTGCTCGCGCATATCGGCCTGCAATACGCGACCGGCATGCGCTACGCCGGCGAGGGCATCGTGCTGCGCGCGGCGGTGCCGCTGATGATCTTCCTCGTCTACGCGATCGGCACGGCCGCCCTGCTGCCCGACATCTACGCCGGCCGGATGCTGATCTGGCCCAACCGGCCAGACCCGATCAACCCCGCGGCCGTGCCGCTCGCCTTCACCTCGGGCAATGTGACGCAGACCCTGTACCTGGGCATGAACATCGCGATGGCGATCGGCGCGGGGCTGATCCTGACCGGGCGCGCGGTGCGCTGGCGGAGCCTGCTGAACGCCTATCTGCTCAGCGGCTACATCGTCGTGGGCTTGTGCTTCTGGGACCTCGCGGCGCGGATCGGCGGCGTCTGGTTCCCGGCCGATATCCTGCGCTCGAACCCGAACTGGGCGATCGTGTCGCAATCGCTGGGCATGGTGCCGCGCATCCAGGGCCCCTTCGCGGAGCCGGCGGCGCTGGCCTTCTACCTTTCGGGGCTTGCGTTCTGCTGCCTCAGCCTGTGCCTCAAGGGGCATGACACCATGAAGCCGCAGCTGCTGCTCATGCTCACCATGGCGAGCATGCTGATGTCCACCTCCACCACGGGCATCGTGATCCTGGCACTCGGCCTGCCGCTGGTGCTGCTGACGGGCAGCGGCGACCAACGCGCGCGGCAGCGGCTGCAGCGCACCCTGGTCACCATGGTGCTGGCCGGCCTGGTCGTTCTGGTGCCGCTGGTCCTTGCCCTGCCATCGCTGATCGACGCGGCCTTGGTCGTGATCGAATCCACATTGGAGAAGGGCGACAGTTCGTCCTTCGAGGACCGGATGGAGAGCGACCGCCTGGCGGTCGAGGCCATGCTGCAGAGCTGGGGCCTGGGTGTGGGCTGGGGCAGCACGCGCTCATCCAGCTTCATCCCCGGCATACTGGGCAATTCCGGGCTGGTCGGGCTGGGGCTGCTGGTGTGGTTCGGGGTGCTGCTCACGCGGTTGATCCGCCGCGCCGGACGGGTGGCAACCGCGCAGCACCCGGCCCGTCCGGCACTGGATGGCTTCACCGCCGCGATTTGCGGCCAGCTCTGCGCCGCGCTGCTCTCGGCGCCTACGATCTCCTCGCTCGGCTTTTTCCTCCAGCTCGCGATCGTGCTGGGGGCAGCGAGCCGGATGCTGGTGGATGCCTCGCCCGCCCGCGCGCCCGCCGCCGCCTTCCCCATCCGCGTGGATCTGGTCCGATGAGCGACTCCGGGCGGGTGGTGCAGCTGCGCGCGGCAGCACATGGTGAGGCTGCGCACAGTCCGGTTCCGGCGCCGCGGCCGCGCGAGGGCGATGCATCAGGGGCCGGCTTCGTCATCAATGGCCGCTTCCTGACCCAGCCGGTGACCGGCGTGCAGCGCTTCGCGACCGAGATCCTGCACGGTCTGGGCCGGCTCGTGGGCCGGGGTGCGATCGAGATCGGCGATGTGCTGACGCCGCGCGCGGCCGCCCCACCGCCCCACCCGGCGCATCTCGCGCTGCGTGGCGTGGGGCGCTGGCGCGGCAATGCGTGGGAACAGCTGGAGTTGGCGCAGGCGGCCGGCGCCGCGCCGATCCTGAACCTGGGCAATACCGGCCCGCTCCGCGCCGGGCGCCGCCAGGTGGTCATCATCCATGATGCCGGTGCCTTCGACACGCCGGAGAGCTATTCCCGCCCTTTCCGCCTTTGGTACCGCGGCCTGCACCGCGCATTGGCGCGGCTGGGCGCGCGCATTGTCACCGTCTCGGCCTTCTCTCAGGGCCGGCTTGCGCTGCGGCTGGGCATTCCGGCTGAGCGCATCGCGGTGATGGGCGAAGGTGCGGACCACATCCTCCGCGCCCCCGCCGACCCCGGCGCGCTGCACCGCCATGGGCTGCGGCCAGGGGGCTATGCGCTCGCGGTCGGCAGCCGAGCGCAGCACAAGAACCTCGGCGCGTTGTCGGCCAGTGCGCGGCTGCTCGCGGAACGCGGCATGCTGCTCG
>JBKJNV010000278.1:0-3938 GCA_046593435.1 Roseomonas sp. | reverse complement strand
CTCGCCGCGATTGTCGCCAACTGGCGCGACCTCTGCGCCTGCCACGCGCCCGGCAAGGTCGCCGGCGTGGTCAAGGCCGATGCCTACGGGCTGGGCGCGGGACCGGTCGCGCGCGCGCTGCATGCCGCAGGCTGCGACCATTTCTTTGTAGCGCACCTGCATGAGGGCCTCGCACTCCGGGCGGCGCTCGGCCCCGGCCCAATGATCGCGGTGCTGAACGGCTTCCGACCCGGCGATGACGAGGATTCGGGCCTCACGCCCGTACTCAATACGCTGGGCGATGTGCGCGACCATCGTGGCCGCCGCGCCATCCTGCACCTGGATACCGGCATGGCGCGCCTGGGTCTCGATGCGCGCGACCAGGCGGCACTGTTAGCGGATGCGCCGCTGCGCGCATCGCTCGATCTTGCCTACGTCATGACCCACCTCGCCTGCGCGGATGAGCCGGACCATCCGATGAACGCGGCGCAGCGCCTGCGCTTCGCCGCCGCCTGCGCGGCCTACCCGGACGTGCCGCAGAGCCTCGCCAACTCCTCGGGGCTATTCCTCGGGGCCGGTTTCGCCTCGGCGCTGGCGCGGCCAGGCTGCGCACTCTATGGCATCAACCCCACGCCATCCGCGCCGAACCCGATGCGACAGGTGATACGGCTCGACATACCCATCCTTCAGATCCGCAACATCCAGCCGGGCGAGACCGTCGGCTACGCCGCGTCCTGGCGGGCCGAGCGGCCTTCGCGCATCGCCGCCATTGCGGCGGGCTACGCGGATGGCTATCTCCGATCTCTCTCGGGCCGCGCATCCGCCGATTTCGGCGGCAGGCCCATCCCCCTGGTGGGCCGTGTCTCGATGGACCTGATCACGCTCGACGTCACCGACCGGCCCGAAATCACGGATGCCTCCCGCATCACGCTGATCGGCGGCGCCGGCTGCACGCCTGACGAGCTCGCCGCCGCCTGCGGTACTATCGGCTATGAAATCCTGACCTCCCTCGGCGCCCGCTACGCGCGCGAATACACCGCGGCATGAGCGCCGCCGCCGGGGACGCGCAGCGGCGCAAGCCGCTCGATGCCGCGCTCGATGCCGTGGCCTCGCTCGGCCGTGGCGGCATGCGGATGATGCGCAGCCTCGGCGCGGTCGCATTGTTCGCCGCCGAAGCCGTCAGCCACCTGGTGCGGCCTCCCTTCTATGGGCGACTGGTGCTGCGGCACTTCATCGAGATCGCGTATTTCAGCCTTCCCGTCGTCGCGCTCACCGCCGTTTTCACCGGCATGGTGCTGGCGCTGCAATCCTATACCGGCTTCGCACGCTTCAACGCGGAAGGCGCCGTCGCCAATGTGGTGGTCCTCTCCATCACGCGCGAGCTCGGCCCGGTGCTGGCGGGGCTGATGGTTGCCGGCCGCATCGGCGCCGCTTTCGCGGCGGAAATCGGCACCATGCGCGTGACCGACCAGATCGACGCGCTGACCACGCTGTCCACCAACCCGCAGAAATACCTGGTCGCACCCCGCCTGTTGGCCGCCACGCTCGCGCTGCCGCTGCTGGTCGCCGTGGCCGATATCCTGGGCGTGATGGGTGGGTGGATCATCGGCACCACGAAGCTCGGCTTCTCCTCGCTCACCTACCTCAAGGCGACAATGGATTTCCTCGAATTGAGCGATGTGATGAGCGGGCTGGTGAAGGCCGCCGTCTTCGGTTTCATCATTGCGCTGATGGGCTGCTGGTGCGGCTACAACAGCCGCGGCGGTGCGCAGGGCGTGGGCGCTGCGACCACCTCCGCCGTCGTCACCTCTTCCATCCTCATTCTCGCGCTCGACTATGTCCTGACCGAGATGTTCTTCGCCCGATGAGCGAGCCCAAGATCCGCATCCGCGGGCTCAGGAAGGCCTTTGCCGGCAAGCCGGTGCTCGATGGCGTCGAGCTCGATGTCGCCTCCGGCAGTTCCATGGTGATCCTCGGCGGCTCGGGCTCCGGCAAGTCAGTCACGCTCAAATGCCTTCTCGGGCTGATCACGCCCGACGCCGGCACCATCGAGATCGATGGCCGCGACATCCTTCGCCTGCCCGCGCGGGAGCGGGAAGCGGTCAATGACCGCATCGGCATGCTGTTCCAGAACGGCGCGCTGTTCGACAGCCTGCCGGTCTGGGAAAACGTGTGCTTCAAGCTGCTCGCACAGAAGCGCATCACGCGCGCCAAGGCGCGCGACAAGGCCGCCGAGGTGCTCGCGCAGGTGGGCCTCGCGGCCAGCGTCGGCGACCTCTCGCCCGCCGAACTCTCGGGCGGGATGCAGAAGCGCGTGGGCCTGGCCCGTGCCATCGCGGCAACCCCCGACATCATCCTGTTCGACGAGCCCACCACCGGGCTCGACCCGATCATGGGCGCGGTGATCGACGGTCTGATCCGTGACTGCGTCCAGCGCCTGGGTGCCACCGCCGTTTCCATCACCCACGACATGGCGAGCGCGCGGCGCATCGGCGACGAGGCCGCGATGATCTACAAGGGCCGCATCATCTGGACCGGCCCGGCAGCGGAACTCGGCCATACCGGCAACGCCATGGTCGACCAATTCGCCAACGGCACCCGCGAAGGCCCCATCCAGATGGAACTCCGCCGCTAGACCATCCTGGCCTTGACCGCGCGCCGCGTGCGGTCGCACCCTCCCTCAAAGGGAGGAACCAACGCCATGCCCCTCACGCTCACCCCGCTGCATCCGCTGTTCGGCGCCCGGGCCGAAGGCCTCGACCTCACCCGCCCGCTCACCGCCGGAGAAGCGTCCGAGATCCATGCCGCGATGGAGAAATACGCGGTCCTCGTCATCCCGAACCAGAACATCGACGATGACCAGCACATGGAATTCGGCCGCGCGCTCGGCACCATCGAGCTGACCCGGGGCGTGGTGGACGTCCACCGCCACCGCCTCAAGCACGACTCCATGAACGACATCTCGAACATCGACACCGACGGCAAGCTGCTCGCGGCCGATGACCGGCGGCGGATGTTCAACCTCGGCAACCGGCTGTGGCACTCCGACAGCAGCTTCAAGGCGACGCCGGCCAAATACTCCCTCCTCCACGCCCGCGTGATACCGCCCGAAGGCGGCGAAACCGAATTCGCCGACATGCGCGCCGCCTGGGACGCCCTTCCCGCGAAAATGCAGGCGCGCCTGAGGCCCATGATCACCCACCACTCACTGATCTACTCGCGCGGCAACCTCGGCTTCACCGACTACACGGACGAGGAACGCATCAAGTTCGCGCCCGTCCCGCAACGCCTGGTCCGGCGCCATGGCAACGGCCGCGTCTCGCTCTACCTCTCCTCCCACGCCGGCGCGATCGACGGCATGCCCATCCCCGAAGCCCGCGCCCTGCTGCGCGACCTCGCCGAACACGCCACCCAACGCGAATTCGTCTACCGCCACAGCTGGACCCAATACGAGCTGGTCATGTGGGACAACCGAACCACCATGCACCGCGCCAGACCCTTCGAAGACCAAGCCCACGCCCGCGACATGCGCCGCGTCACCATCGAAGACGAAGCGCCAACCCTGGCCCAGCAGGCGGCGTGAGCAAGGACGAGGGGCTCCGCCCCCTCGACCCCCGCCGGGGATCGCGCCGATCCCCGGACCCCGGCATGCGTTGGTCCTGGGTTAGGGAGGGCGGGCTTGGCCGTTGGCCTGTATGAACCTGTCGCGGAGAGAGGGCGGCTTGTACGCGCGCCCCCGACGAAAAATGACCTCAGGCCGCCCTCTCTCCGCGACAGGTCCGCGAAGCGAAACCACCAAAACCACCCCTCCCAATCCCAAGAACCAGCGCATGGAGGTCGAGGATCGACACGATCCTCGCGGGGTCCAGGGGCAGAGCCCCTGGCCTTGCTTCACACCTCTTGCCGGACCGGGTAGGCCTTCGTCATGGCGAAGTCGTCGTTCGTGTGTCAGGCGTGTG
>JBKJNV010000247.1:0-4284 GCA_046593435.1 Roseomonas sp. | reverse complement strand
CTGCATGATGTGGAAGACCATGCCACCGGTGCGTGCATTGGCTTCGACCAGGCGCACTTCCACCGCGGCGCCCAGCGCAAACGTCAAGTGCGTGTGGCGGCCGGTGAGGGATTGCCTGGCCTCGTCGTGCTGCCATCGGTCGTCCGGTAGGGAGGCGAGGGGGATGATTCCCGACGCCCCATTCTCGACCAAGGTGACGAAGAGGCCGAAGCGAGTCACGCCGGAAATACGCGCATCGGTCTCTTCGTCACCTTGGTCGAGACCGGAGCCACGGGAATCGTCCCCCTGGCCTCCCTTCCGGACGACCGATGGCAGCACGACGAGGCCCGGCAATCCCTCACCGGCCGCCACACGCACTTGATTTTTGCGCTGGGCGCCGCGGTGGAAGTGCGCCTGGTCGAAGCCAATGCGCGCACCGGTGGCATGGTCTTCCACATCATGCAGGGCGTGCCGTCGCGCCCAAGGGCGCGCTGACGCATAGGTCGCCGCTCGCCGGCGCGCTAGCTCACCTGGCGCTGCGGCTCTCGGCGGGCCTAGCACTCCTCATCCTGCTGGCCCTGCCGGCCGGCGCCGCGGAGACGGATCGATTCCCCCGCGCCCAGGCCGAGGCGGTGCTGACCGAAGCCTTCACCGCCATTGTCGAAAGGCACCTGACGCCGGTCGCACCTGGTGACTTGCTGCTGTGGAGTCTGCGGGGATTGACCGCGCTCGACGCCGGCGTCACCGCGGAGTTTGCGGAGGGAAGGATTTCCCTCAATGGCGGGGGTGCACCGCTCGCCAGCCTTGCCGTGTCGCGCACGGCGCCGGCGGCCCCTGTGCTCGCACGCTCGATGGCCTCGCTGCTCGCTGCGGGGTGGGCCGCTTCGGCCGCGATCCGGCAGGCCGGCCTCGAACGGGTGCTGCAATCCAGCTTCGAGGAATTGTTCAACCACCTCGACCCCTACAGCCGCTACGTCACGGCCGAGGAAGCCACCGCCGCACGCGAACGCCGCATCGGCCAACGTGGGCTTGGCCTGCGCCTGGCGGTCGGCCCGCGGCGCAGCGTGGTGCTGGCAACGGTCGCACCCGGTGGCCCCGCGGCCCTGGCCAGGCTGCGCCCCGGCGACCGGCTGCTGCTGATCGATGGCGTCCCCGTCTCCGCCGATGACCTCCCCGATGCCGCGGCGCGGCTGGAAGGCCCGACAGGCGGTGCGGTGACACTCTCCCTCTCGCGCGGCAGCCAGCGGCTGCGGGTGAGCCTGCTGCGCGCACCGGTGCCCCCGGAAACGGTCACCGCGGAGCGCATGGACGGCATCCTGTACCTGCGGCTGACCGCCTTCTCGCAGGGCTCCGCCTCGCAGCTGGTGGGCGCGCTGACGGATGCCAATCTTGCCGGCGCCCCGCGCGGCTACGTGCTGGACCTTCGCGGCAATCGCGGCGGGCTGCTGCCCCAGGCGGCCGCCGTGGCGGATGTGTTCCTGCCCGCGGGCGACATCCTGCGCACCCAGGGCCGGCATCCGGACAGCGGACGCGGCTGGATCGCTTCGGGCGGCGATCTTGCCCAGGGGCGACCGCTTGTTGTGCTCATCGACGGGCGCACCGCCTCCTCGGCCGAAGCGGTGGCAGCGACGCTGGGCGGCCGCGGCCGCGCCGTGCTGGTTGGCAGCGCCACCACCGGCAAGGGCCTCGTGCAGATCGTCATCCCGCTGCCGAACGGGGCAGAGTTGCTCGTCTCCTGGTCCCGCCTCGTGGCACCCCAGGGGTGGCCGATCCAGGCGCTCGGCGTGCTGCCCAACCTCTGCACCAGCCTGGGCGAGGAGGCGACCGCAGCCGCCCTGCTCATGCTGGCCGAGGGCGAGACGCCGATGGCGGTGCCGCTCGGCCGCCTGCGGGCCGCGCGCACGCCGGTCTCGGGGGCGGATGTCCAGCGGCTGCGCGCGCCCTGCCCATCCTCGGAAGGGCGTGATTCGGATGTCGCGGTCGCCCGCGCCCTGATCGAGCGTCCGGAGTTGTACCGCACGGCGCTTCAGCCTTGATTTTCGCCGCGAACCCTGTAGATACCGGCGCTTCTTGCAGTCTTGCCCGCGCTGGCCGTAATCGGTCCCGGGTTCCGGAGTAGGTCCCATGGCCAAGTCGAACACGATCCTCATCAAGCTCGTCAGCAGTGCCGAGACCGGCTACTTCTACGTGACGAAAAAGAACACGCGGAACATGACCGGCAAGATGGAACAGCGGAAGTACGACCCGGTCGTGCGCAAGCACGTCGTGTTCCGCGAATCCAAGATCAAGTAACGCTGATCTCTGATCCGTCTTTTCGGACGGATCAGCGGTGCAGGCCGCCTAGAAATCCTGCGGCCGTTTACTGCTTCAGAACGCCGCAGCCGCCGAAGATGTCGGTCCCATGACATCGGCGCTGTCAGCCAATTCGACCCTGTCCCGGCCCCCGCGCTTGGCGCGATAAAGCGCGGCATCGGCTGCCGAGAGCATGGAATCCGCCGTCATGCCCGGTGCCGCGATGGCGATGCCCGTGCTGATCGTCATGGAGGCGCGCTGGTCGCCCAGACGGAACGGCATGTCGGCAACAGCCCTGCGCAAGCGCGTGGCAATCATCATGACCTCATCGGCGAGATCCGTGTCCAGCACCACCAGAAACTCCTCACCGCCATAGCGGCCGATCACGTCCGTGGCGCGCAGCTGATCCTGCATGCGCAGCGCGATTTCCTGGAGCACATGGTCACCGGTGGCATGGCCAAACCCGTCATTGACACGCTTGAAATGGTCGACATCGACCAACAGCGCCGCGGCTCCCCTACCCCCGCGGAGCAAGCCATCCAGGTGCCGCCGGACATAGCGCCGGTTGCGCAGGCCGGTGAGAGGGTCGGTCACCGCCATTTCGAGCGAGCGGTCGAGGTCGTTCTGAAGGCTTTCCTGGAAGCGGCGCCGACGGATCTGATTGCGCACGCGCGCGCGCAGCTCATTCGGGTCGACGGGGCGCAGCACATGATCATTGGCGCCGAGATCGAAACCGCGCAGAATTTGCGCATGCTGGTCGGGGTCGCCCACCAGCAGCAATGGCAGGTCACGCGTCGCCGAAGACGCGCGCAGGCTTGAGGCGAAGCGAAGCGCCTCCACATCCGGCGCAGCGAGTGACAGCAGCACCAGATCAAAGCCACCGGCGGCGAGAAGCTGCCGTGCCTCTGCCTCGGTGCCGCCGTTCAGCAGCGAAATTCCATCCGCCGCGAGCATGCCGCCGAGCAGTTCCGTCTCCGCCACGTCAGCCCGCAGCAGGAGTGCGCGCGTGCCCTCAAGGGCGACCGCGAGCTGTGGGCGCGCCTCCAGCCCCAGTTCGCGCGCGGTGTTCTGGCGGAGCCGCCAGGCGTCCGTGACCTGCTTGACGCGCAAAAGTGCCCGCAGCCGCGACAGCAGCGTTGCCTCGTTGACGGGCTTGGACAGGAAATCATCGGCCCCGGCCTCCAGCCCGCGCACGCGCTCATCGGTATCGATCAGCGCGGTCACCATCACGACGGGGATGTGTTGTGTCTCGGGGTCCGCCTTGAGCAGGCGGCAGCATTCGAAGCCGTCCATCACCGGCATCATGACATCGAGCAGGATGACGTCGGGTGCCCAGCTCAGCGCCATGGCAATCGCTTCGGCGCCGGAGGCGGCTTGCGAGACCTCAAAATATTCGGCGCGGAGCCGCGCTTCGAGCAACCGCCGGTTGGCCGCGACATCGTCGACAACCAGGATACGGGCCGTCATACGTCCCGCACTTCGCGAAACGACGAGGTGAAAACCAAACCCTTCAAGTGGCAGGGGGGTCCGCGCAAACGCATTTCCTTCAACTCGAACCCGGAACCGGCAGTGGGTTTGGTCTAATACGTCCCGGTTAGCATGGGGTGAAAATCAACGAACCCCTATTCGTGTTGTATACGCATCGACTGAGGAATGGTACACCCCGGTTGTGCTGCGAGCACCATAATCGCCTGGACACGCGGTAGCGAGGTCCAATGGCCAGCCAAGACCCTTCACACGAGGAATTGTGCTGGGCGCTTTCCTTACCCGTAATGCGTGTAAATTCCCTCAGGTGTTGCCGGTCAGGAATTCCATCGCCGCCTGCGCGCCGCCGGCTGCGTGCGGCACGGCCGCGACGCGCAGACCCATCTCCACGCCCGAGAGCGTGGCCATCAGCGTCAGGTCGTTCATGTCGCCCAGATGGCCAATGCGGAAGGCGCGGTCGTTCAACTGCCCCAGCCCGCTGCCCAGGCTCATGTTGAATTTTTCCAGGATGGCGGCCCGCAGCGCATT
>JBKJNV010000175.1:0-3175 GCA_046593435.1 Roseomonas sp. | reverse complement strand
GCTGCCGACCTGGGTGGAGGTCAGCGCCACCACCTGGGTGGTGGTCAGCGCCCCCATCTGGGTGGAGGACAGCGCCCGCAGCGCGGTGCTGGTCAGGCCCGCAACCTGAGTCGTGGTCAGTGCGGCGATCTGCGTGGTGTTGAGGCCTGCAACCTGGGTGCTTGCAAAGCCGCCCAGCTGCGTGGTGGTCAGTGCCGCGAGGTCAGTGGTCTCAAAGCCTGCAATCTGGCTGGACGTCAGTGCGCTGACCTGGGTGGTGGTCAGCACCCCAACCTGCGTCGTGGTGAATGCGGCGATGTCTGTGGTCTGCAACCCGCGCACCTGGGTGGTGCCGAGATTGGCGACCTGGGTGGTGGTCAGGGCCGCGGCCTGGGTGGTGGTGAGTGCGGCCATCTGCGCGGAAGTGAGCGCGCGCATCTGGGTGGTGGTGAGTGTCACCAAATCCGTGGTCTCGATCGCGCCGATCTGGGTCGAGTTCAGCGCCACGATCGCCGTAGCACTCAGTCCGGAAACCTGGGTGGTGGTGAGTGCGGCGACCTGGGTCGAGGTGAGGCCGGCCACCTGGGTGGCAGCGAGTCCGGCGAGCTGGGTGGTGGTCAGCGCGGCGAGGTCGGAGGTCTCGAGCGCACCCACCTGGGTGGAGGCGAGTGCGGCCACCTGGGTGGATGTGATGCCCGCCATCTGGGTGGTGGTCAGGGCAGCGATGTCCGAAGTCTCGATGCCCTTGACCTGGGTGGTACCGAGGCTGCCGACCTGCGTGGAGGTCAGGGCCGCGACCTGCGTGGTGGTCAGCGCACCGATCTTGGTCGCTGTGAGCAGGCGCAGCGCCGTGGTGGTGAGGCCCGATGCCTGGGTCGTGGTCAGCGACGCAATCTGCGCGGTGGTGATGCCCGCGAGCTGCGTGCTGCCGAAGCCCGAAAGCTGGGTGGTGGTGAGCGTCACCAGGTCGGTCGTCTCGATCGCTGCGACCTGGGTCGAGGCGAGAGCCGCAAGCTGCGAGGTGGTCAGCACGCCGGTCTGGGTGGTGGTGAGCGCCACGATGTCGGCGGTGTCGAAGCCACGCACGCCGGTGGTGGTGAGGCCGGCGACCTGGGTGGTGGTCAGCGTGGCCACCTGCGTCGTGGTCAGGGAGCCCAGCTGCGACGAACTCAGCGCATTGAGCTGCGTCGAGGCCAGCACAACGAGGTCCGTGGTTTCCAGGGCGCCGATCTCGGTGGTGGTGAGCGCGCGCATCTGGGTGGTGCTGAGAACAGCGACCTGGGTGGTGGTCAGCGCCGCAATCTGGGTGGTGGCCATCGCCGCGATCTCGGAGGTTGAGAGGCTCGCGATCGTCGTCGTCGTCAGCGCAGCAATCTGGGTCGTGTTCAACAGCGAAATGGCCGGCATTTGTCTCACTCCATTCCCGACAGGGTTCCGCGAGAGACAAGGCCCCCGGCCTTGATGACCGACGGGGCAAGCAGGTCCGGGGTCCAGCTTTTGCCGGCCCTTCGCAGTGGCTGAGAATAAGGAGCGGGTATTGCCTTGAGGTTAATGCCTCGCGCGGATAGCGCGCGGACCGGTGCCGACGGATAGCGCGCGGACCGGTGCCGGCGGATAGCGCGCGGACGGGGCAAGCGGGTAGCGCGCAACGGGGCAAGCGGATGGCGCGCGAACGGGTGAGAGCGCGGGATTGCATCCCGGCGCTTACTCAGGGCACCAGCCGAATGGCCTTGTAGGCGGCTTCCAACCGCGCCGTGAAGCCGGCGCTGTCGCCGATGCTGCGCCGCCAGGCATCGCCCGCCAGGCGCTGGCGCAGCTGGGCGGCGAGCGCCGGAGTGTTCGCGATGGCGATGGCACGCGCCGCGTACTCCGCGTGGGTGGCGGTCACGCAATCCTCAAGCCCGACGGCGCGCAGCAGCGCGCCGCACATGCGCGACGCGAAGGCGCGCCCCGCGAGCGTGACCATCGGCAGGCCCATGCGCAGCGCGTCGGAGGCGACGGTGCCGGCATTGTAGGGCGAGGTATCGAGGAACAGGTCGGCCAGCGCGAAGCGGGCCATGTAGTGGGCGGGCGGCACGCGCGGGGCGAAGACGAAGCGTTCCGAACCGACCCCGTGCACCGCGGCGTGGGCAAGCAGGTTGGTGCGGCTGTCGGCGGTGTCCTCCACGATCCACAGGATTGCGTCGGCGGCGGCGCGCAGAATGGTGCACCAGCTTTCGAACAGTGCCTCGGTGATCTTGTAGTGGTGGGAGAAGCAGCAGAAGATGAAGCGCCCCTCCGGCAGGCCCTCGCTGGCCCGCGAGATGGCGGGTAGCTCCGGCATGCGGCTGTCATTGGCCTGGTACAGACCCGCGAGCGGCAGCGGCTTCGGCGCGTAATGCGCGGCCTGTTCGGGCGGAATGACCCAGTCGTCGCAGATGATGTAGTCGAGCTCGGGCAGCGGCAGCGGGCCGATATACCCGAGGTAGGTCGCCTGCACCGGCGCCGGCTTGTGCCGCAGCGTGTGCATCCGCGCGCCCTTGGTCAGCCCGTTGAGGTCGATGAGGATGTCGATCTCATCGGCGCGGATGCGGTGCGCGGCGGCGGTGTCATCCATCTGCCCGATCGGAACGTGGTGGTCGAGTGCTGCGATCACGCGGGCGCGGATGACGCTGCCATCTTCGGGGCTGGAGCAATAGCCGAAGACCTCGAAGGCATTGCGGTCATGGCGTTCCAGCACCTCGACAATCAGGAAGCTCATCGCATGGGCGCAGAAATCGGAGGAGAGATAGCCGATGCGGATGCGCTCATGCCGGTAGCCGCGCGGGGGGCTCAGGCGGTGCGGGGCCGGGGCCACCTTTCGTTCGAGCCAGCCCGCGACGGTGCGGCGTTGAAGTGCGACGTCATCGGTGAGCGCCAGTGCCCCTAGGGGGCCGATCTGCAACGCGAAATCCTCGGCCGAAAGGCCCGGAACCTCGCCTGAATAGAGCGGCCAGATGCACGCCTTCTGCCGCGCATGGCCCCAGTGCTGGACCACGTCGGGCTGCGCGGGGTCCAGCAGCAGGGAGGCGTGCAGTGCGGCCTCCGCCTCGACAAAGCGCTTGCGGTCATCGAGCAGGCGGCCGCGATGGTTCAGAAGTGCCACGCGCATCGCGTTGGATTGCAGCGCCTGGTCCCAGACGGTGAGGGCGGCGTCTGGCTGCCCCTGGGCTTCGAG
>JBKJNV010000142.1:0-9514 GCA_046593435.1 Roseomonas sp. | reverse complement strand
ACCACTCGCAGAATTTCGCGCCCGCCTCCTCGCCGCGGGCAAAAAACCAAAGGTCGCAATCGTCGCCGTCATGCGCAAACTCATCGTGCTCGCCAACGCTCTGCTCCGCGACAACAGACCCTACAGACCAGCATGAAGACAAATCCGAGAAGACAGTTGTTTGGCTCGCCGCATACCGCGACACAACCAGCAACTGCCCCCTTACGGCTTCGCGATCATCACCCAGGTCGCGGCAACCAGCGGCACGGTGGCGACCAGGCCCCAGAAAATCCACCGGCGCGACTCACGCCAATAGGCCTCGGGGATCGGGCCGCCCTGCGCGAAGCCGCGCGCCATGCGCGCCTGGCGCATCTGGATGGGCACCAGGATGCACAGCCACAGGCAGCCCGAGAGCAGGAACAGCAATTGCGAATGGACCAGCCAATCCGCGCCGAACGGGTGCATGCCGGCGACCCAGGCGGCGCCGAAACCGCCAATGGTCAGCAGAAGAATCCCACCCCCCGTGCAGAACCAGTCGGTGATGGTCACCAGGCGCTGCGCATGGGCGATGATGACGGGGTTGCGGCCGCGATCGGCAAAGACCTTCCAGATCGAGGTCACGGTGACGTTGCCGAGCAGCAGCACCAACCCCAGCACGTGCAGCGTCAAGAACACATCATAGGCCATGCGGCGCGTGTCGCATTTTAGCGCGGCCCTGGCGAGGTTTGCAGTGGCGGATCATGGCAGCCGCCATGGATGCCCCGGTTTCGCCGCGCCCGGCGCCGCGGCGCCGCAATCGCCGCGAAATCACCTTGGCGAGACCATCAGGCCGCCCGCAGCGGCAGGCCTACTCCTGACTGCGCCACAACCCATCAAGGAGTGTATCCAATGCGCCAGCTTCTCAAGACTTCCTTCACCGTCACCACCCTGATGATCGGCCTCTCGGCGGGCGCCATGGCCGCCGGCACCACCTCCGCCACGCCGGCGACACCCGCCACGCCGGCGAGCCCCGCCATCAGCGGCAGCACGCAGACGCAGCGCCCTGCGGTGACCCCCAACGGCAGCCAGGCGCAGCGCCCGGCCGCCGCCCCGGCCAGCCAGGCGACACGCCCCGCGACGCCGGTGAACCCCGGCGGCTCGGCCGCGGCACCCCGCGCCGGCGCGACGCAGCCCGGCACGGCCGCGCCCAGCGCCGCCCGCCCCGCCACCCCGCAGGCCAGCGCGCCGGCGGTCACCACGCCCGCCGCGCCCCGCTTGAACTAAAGGCGAGTGAACTGAAGGCGCGTCGGCCAGGGCCCGGTCCCCGTCCGGTCCCCGGTTGACGTAAGACGCCCGGCCGCAAGGCCGGGCGTCGCCGTTTCAGCCCCTCATTCGACCCGCGCGCCGACGGCGCGCACCAGCGCCGGCCACCGCTCGGCCTCGGCGCGGATATGGCTGGCGAACGCCTCCGGCCCGGTGCCGGTGACGAGGAAGCCCTGGTTGGTGAAATTGTCCCGCAGGGCCGGCGCCCGCAGCGCGCGGCCCGTCTCCTCGGCAATGCGCTGGATGATCGCGGCCGGCGTCCCCGCCGGTGCCAGTAGCCCCTGCCAGGTCACCACATCGAAGTCCTCGATGCTCGGCACGCCAGGCAGGGCCGGGCTCGGCGCGGCCGAGGTCACCGCCAGCGCCCGCAGCCGGCCGCCCCGGATATGCTCGATGGCGGCAGGCAGCGTGACGAACAGCGCATCGACATGGCCGGCCACCACGTCGAGCACGGCGGGCCCGCCGCCGCGATAGGGCACATGGGTAAAGGACAGCCCCCGCTCGCGCGCGAACAGCGCCCCGGCCAGGTGCCCGATCGAGCCATTGCCCTGGCTCGCGAGCGTCATCGCGCCCTTCGCCCCGCCCTCCGCCCCGCCCTCCGCCGCGCGCGCGGCCGCGACAAAGCCGGCCAGGTCACGCACCGGGCTCGCCGGGTTCACCACCAGCACCTGCGGCGCGCGCACCATCTCGATGATCGGGGCGAAATCGCGCACCGGGTCATAGCCCACGCGCGGATACAGCCCGGGGTTGATGGTCAGCGGGTCGGAGCCGACCAGCAGCGTCAGCCCATCCGGCCGCGCGCGCGCCGTCATCTCGAAGGCGAGGTTGGACCCCGCGCCGGCATGGTTCTCGGCCACCACCGGCTGCCCCAGCACAGGCGACAACGCACGGGCGATAGTGCGGCCGAGGATGTCCAGGCTGCCGCCCGGCGCGACGGGGATGATGATGCGCACGGCCCGCTCCGGCGCCCACTCGCTCCGCGATGGAGCCGAGATCACACCGGCATGGGCCGCGCCCTGCGCCTGGGCGCGGCTGGCCATGGCGAGGAGCGGCAGAGTGGCGAGCAAGCTGCGGCGGGAAAGCTGGTGCGTCATGGGATGCTCACAGGTAACTTTGGAAGGCCTTTCTCCATGCCTGAAAAAATAGCGCAACAAGAAGATTTTTCTGCTATCGATACCCGTCATGAACGATGAAATCACCCCCAAACGCCCGAAGCCAGAGTTGGACCATATCGACCGCGCGATTCTGCGGATGATCCAGCGCGACGCGACCCTGTCCCTCGCCGAGATCGCGCAGGAGGTGGGCCTTACACCCACCCCCTGCTGGAAACGCATCCGCCGCATGGAACAGTCGGGCATCATCACCGCCCGGGTTGCCCTCGTGGCCCCGGCGCTGGTCGGCCTCGATGTCTCGGTCTTCGTCGCGATCGAAACCGGGGATCATTCCGAAGCCTGGATCGAACGCTTCGCCCAGATCATCGCCAAGCGCCCCGAAGTGCTCGCCTGCTGGCGCCTCGGCGGCGACGTGGATTACCTCCTGCACGTCGTCGTACCCGACATGGCCGCCTTCGACAGCTTCTACCGCCGCCTCACCGCCGAAGTGCCAAGCCTGCGCAAGGTGACCAGCCGCTTCGCCATGGAACGCGTGAAGGACACCACCGCCCTCCCGATTTGATCCGGGCGATAAGATCCGGGCGATATGATCCTCCCGATATGATCCTGGCGATTTGACCCTGCCCGTCCCCGCGAAGCCCGCTATGAAGTGCCGGTGAAGAATCCAGTCCGAATCGCGCCATCCCTGCTCGCCGCCGACTTCTCCCGTCTCGGCGCCGAACTCGCCGCCATCGAGGCGGCGGGTGCGGATTGGCTGCATCTCGACATCATGGACGGCCATTTCGTCCCCAATATCAGCTTCGGCCCCGGGCTCATCCGCGCGCTGCGCCCGCTCAGCACCATGCCCTTCGACGTCCACCTGATGATCGCCCCGGCCGACCCCTACATCGCCGCCTTCGCCGAGGCCGGTGCGGACTGGATCAGCCTGCACCCCGAAGCCGGCCCGCATCTGCATCGCTCGCTCCAGACCATCCGCGCCTTGGGCAAGAAGGCCGGCGTGGTGCTCAACCCGGCCACGCCCATCGCCCATGTTGCCGAAGTGATCGACCTGCTCGACCTGGTCCTCGTCATGTCGGTCAACCCCGGCTTCGGCGGGCAGAGTTTTGTTCGCAGCCAACTCGCCAAGATTGCCGCGCTGCGCCAGATGATCGACGCCTCGGGCCACGACATCCGTCTCCAGGTCGATGGCGGCGTGACCACAGAGACCGCGCCGCTGTGCGTCGAAGCCGGCGCCGATGTGCTGGTCGCCGGCACGGCAGTGTTCGGCAAGCCCGATTATGCCGGCGCCATTCGCGGCCTGCGCGGATGCTGAAGAGCTTCCTCCGCAGCTTCTCGAAACTGCGCCCCGTCCGCGCGCCGGAAGCGCCCTCCCGCCCCTTCCGCGACCTCTGGCCCGGCGATGCCGCCCGCGGTGCACGCCTGCTGCGCGGCGAATTCGAACATGCCGGCTCCGCCCACCCCCTGCTGCCCTCGGACGAGACGGGCGCACCCGCCATCGGCTGGGGCGAATTCGACGGCGCACCGCCCTGGCGCGCGGCCGCGCAAAGCTTCGCATGGCTGCGCGACCTGCGCACGCTGGGCTCGGACGCCGCACGCATCCGCGCCCGAGCCCTCTCGGCCGATTGGCTGGCGCTCAGCCACGGACCCATCGCCGCAGCCCCCGAAGTGGTGGGCGCGCGCATCTCCTCCTGGCTCGGCAACTGGGATTTTTTCGCCGCCACCGCCGAAGACGGCTTCCGCCGCGCCATCATGCAGCGCCTGGCCACCGATGCCCGCGACCTCATCGCCTCCCTGCCCGCCGAAGCCGCGCATCGCGGTGCGCTCGTCGCACTCAAGGGCGCACTCGCCGCCGCCGTCGCACTCGATGACGACGCCTTCCTGCAACGCTGCGTGCGCTTCCTCCCCGCCGAGCTGGAACGCCAGTTCCACCCCGATGGCGGCCACATCGAACGCAGCCCGGCGCAGCAGATGGAGGCGCTGAAGGACCTCATCGAAATCCGCAACCTGCTCCACGGCGTCGAGATCGAAGCCCCACCCCACCTGACCGTGGCGCTGGACCGCGCCGCACCCGCGCTGCGCTCGCTCCGCCACGGCGATGGCGGATTGGCGCTGTTCAACGGCACGCGCGACGAAAACTCCGCCATGGTCGACCTGGTCCTGACGCAAGGCCAGGCACGCAGCCGCGCGCCCCTCGTGCTGCCCGAAACCGGCTTCCAGCGCCTGCAGGCCGGCCGCACGCTGGTCATCGTCGATTGCGGCGCGCCCCCCTCCCAGCGTGCCGGTGCAACCGGCCCCGGCGGCATCCCACGCGGCGCCGACCGGCTCGCCCATGCCGGCACGCTCGCCTTCGAAATGTCCGTCGGGCGCGAACGCATGATCGTCAACTGCGGCGCAGCCCCCGCCGCCGACCCCGCCTGGCGCGACGCGCTGCGCGCCACCGCCGCCCACTCCACCCTGACCCTGTCCGACACCAACAGCGCCGAACTGCGCGATTCCGGCCTCGGGCGACGCCCCGAAACGGTCGAGTCCGAACGCCAGGAAGCCTCCGGCGGCCAACTCCTCGAACTCAGCCATGACGGCTACGCGCGCGCCTTCGGCGCCATCCACCGCCGTCGCCTGTACCTGTCGGAATCAGGCGATGACCTGCGCGGCCATGACCGTGTGGACATGGCCGAAGGCAAACCCCTGCCCGGCTTCACCATCCGCTTCCATCTGCACCCGGGTGTGACCGCCGCCGTACAACAAGACGATACCGCCGTCCTCCTCCGCCTGCCGTCGGGCATCGGATGGCGCCTGCGCGCCAACGGCGCACGCGTCGCCATCGAGGAAAGCGTCCACCTCGGCTCCGACGCCAAACGCAGCCAACAAATCGCACTCTTCGCCACCGGCGACAGCGGACTGGTACAATGGGCCATCAGCCGCGTCAGCCTGCCGGTGCCTTGAGGGTGTTCGCAGGAAGGCCAGGGGGCGCCGCCCCCTGGACCCCCGCCGGGGATCGCGCCGATCCCCGGACCCCGGCATGCGTTGGTCCTGGAATTGGGAGGGATGGTTCGGCAGTTGGCTATCCAGAACCCGTCGCGGAGAGAGGGCGCAGATGGTCGTGCCACTGGCGCAACCGTCTCGGCGCCCTCTCTCCGCGACGGGTCCGCGAAGCGAAACAACCCAAACCGCCCTCCCAATCCCAAGAACCAACAGATGGAGGTCCAGGATCGACACGATCCTGGCGGGCTTCGACGTATACGTCGAAGGGGGCAGAGCCCCTGGCCTTCCCATGAAAATCCTCCAGGTCACCAACGTGGACTTCGCGCTGCGGCACTTTGTCTTGCCGGTGATGCGCGCGGCCCGTGCTCGGGGCCATGAGGTGGTGGGTGTCTGTGCGGAGGGTCCGCTGCTGGACACGGCGCGCGCGGAGGGGTTTCGGGTGGAGACGCCGCCCATGGCGCGCAGCCTCAACCCTGTGGCGCAGTGGCGGGCGTACCGGGCATTGGTGGCGTTGATGCGGGCGGAGCGTCCGGATCTGGTGCATGCGCACATGCCGATTTCGGGGTTTCTGGCGCGCATGGCGGCTTGGCGGGCGGGTGTGCCGCGCATTGCCTATACCTGCCATGGTTTCCTGTTCAACCAGCCGGGGCCGTGGTGGCGGCGGGGGCTGTCCTTTGCGCTGGAATGGATAGCCGGGCGCGTGACGCACCGCTTTCTGACGGTGAGTGCGGAGGAGGCGGCGGATGCGCGGCGGATGCGCATTCATGCGGGCGCGGAGGCGGTGCTGAACGGGCGCGACCCGGCGGCTTTCCGCCCCGATCCGGCCGCGCGCGCCGCGCTGCGCGCAGAGCTCGGTGCGGGTGAGGATGCGTGCGTGGTGATCGCCGTCTCCCGCCTGGTGCGGCACAAGGGCTGGCCGGAATTGCTGCGCGCGATGGAGGCGGTGCCAGGTGCGGTGCTGTGGGTGGTGGGGGAGCGGCTGGCCTCGGATCACGGGCAGTCGCTGGACGCCGATTTCGCCCGCGCGGAGACGGTGCTGGGCCCGCGTCTGAAGCGGCTGGGCTACCGGCACGACGTCGCGCGCCTGCTCGCCGCGGCCGATATCTTCGCCCTGCCCTCGCATTTCGAGGGGCTGCCCATGTCCATCATCGAGGCGATGCTGACCGGCCTGCCAGTGGTCGCGACCAACATCCGCGGCCCGCGCGAGCAGGTGGTGGATGGGCAGACCGGCCTGCTGGTCCCCCCGGCGCAGGACGCGCCTCTGGCGGCGGCGCTGGCGCGGCTCGCGGCCGATCCTGGGCTGCGCGCGCGCATGGGCGCGGCCGGGCGGCACCGCGCTTGCAGGGTGTTTGACGAGGCGGTGGTGCTTGACCGCACCATGGATTGCCTCGGCTTGTAAAAGGCATCGACGAAGCGGTGGTGCTGGACCGCACGATGGATCTTCTGGGCCTGTGACAAGGGGTTTCAACGCATGAGCGATCTCCTCCCCGGCGGCATGCCGCCGGCCTCGCGTGACCTAGTGGGCCGGGCGCTCTCGCCCTTCCCCAGCTGGCCCACCGATGCGCGGCTCGCGCTCTCCTTTGTGGTCAATGTCGAGGAAGGGGCGGAGCTCTCGCTCACCTCCGGCGATGAACGCAACGAGGCCATCTATGAGGTGAACCGGGAGGTGGTGGGCGCGCCCGATTTCTGCATGGAAAGCCACTTCGCCTATGGCGCGCGCGTGGGCATCTGGCGGGTACTGGATGCCTTCGACGCGCATGGCTTCAAGGCCACCTTCTCCTCCTGCGGCCGCTGCATCGCGGCCACGCCGAGCCTTGCCGCCGAACCGGCGCGGCGCGGGCATGAGATCAGCGCCCATGGCTGGCGGTGGGAAAGCCATGCGGGGATGGATGAGGCGCGCGAACGCGCGGTGATCGCCGCGACCGTCGCCGCCATCGAGAAGGCGTCCGGACAGCGCCCGGTCGGCTGGCACACGAAATCCTCCGCCTCGGTCAACACGCGCCGACTGCTGCTGGAGGAGGGCGGCTTTCTCTATGACAGCGACTGCTATGATGATGATGTCCCACGTATGCACCAGGCCGGCCCGCGCCCGCACGTCATCCTGCCCTATGCCTTCGACACCAACGACATGCGCTTCGGCCCCGGCGGCGGCTTCGTCCAGGCGCGCGATTTTTCGGAATACTGCATCCGCGCGATCGAGCGGCTGCTGCGCGAGGGCGCTACCTCGCCCAAGATGCTCTCCATCGGCCTGCATCTGCGCTTCATCGGGCGGCCGGCGCGGATCGGCGGGCTGGAGGCGATCCTGGAGCATGTGGCCAAGCGCCAGGGCATCTGGGTGGCGCGCCGGCGCGATATCGCCGCTCATTGGGCAACGCTCGGCTGAGCCCCCCGTCTACCGCCGCCAGCGCAGCGCGAGATCGGCACCGTGGGCCACGAAGGCCAGCACCAGCCAGCCGGCCACGGATGTCCATGCGGCGCCGGTCAGCGCCGCGCGCAGCGCCAGGATGAGGGCGGCGCCTGCGACAAGGAAGCACAGCAGCGGCAACGTGGCCGGGCCGCGCCCGTAACGCTGACGCAGGATGGTCAGCCCCACCGCCTCGGCCAGCATCAGCAGCAGGATGGCATCGACCATCCGACCGGAGGCGAAGAACTCTGCCATCAGCAAGACCGCGTAAGAAACATGAAGCTTTGGTCACCGCTGCGCCTGGCACCAGCCTGCACTGGTTCCCATTTTCTCGCCACTATCGTATAGCAATATGGCAATGATCGATCGGCTCGACGCGGCCATCAGAAAGGCTACAACGGGGATGCAGCCCCCGCGGCCTTGACGCGTTGAATATCGGGACGAGTTTGATTGCGGTCACTCGGCCGTACGTCAGGGAGAAACACTACGATGCGCATCTCTACCGCTTTTGCAGCCACAATGCTGATGCTGCCCGCCGCCGGCGCCTTCGCCCAGGCCGGCGACCCGGAGGCCGGACAGCGCGTGTTCAACCAGTGCCGCGCCTGCCACACCATCAACGAGGGTGGCCGCAGCGGCGTGGGCCCGAATCTGCACGGCATCGTCGACCGTGCGGCCGGCACGCGCGAAGGCTTCCGCTACTCCGCCAACCTTCGTGAGCAGGCCACCACGGCTGGCCTTGTCTGGAACGAAGCCACGCTGACGCGCTACCTGACCAACCCCAAGGACGTCCTGCCGCAGGGCAGCATGGCGTTCGCCGGCCTGCGGCAGCCGCAGCAGGTGGCCGACGTGATCGCCTACCTGCGACGCGCCGCGACGCCGTAACCGAGCCAGGTCATGGAAAGCTCGGCTTTGTTAAGCTTGCTGGGCTTTTTCGTGGCCAATTTCGCGACCGCCAGTTCCGGCGCTTTCTTCAAGCCCGGCCCCTGGTATGAAGGTCTGGCCAAGCCGTCCTGGTGCCCGCCGAACTGGGCCTTCCCGGTCGTCTGGACCACCCTGTTCTGCCTCATTGCGGTGTCCGGCTGGCTGGTCTGGCGGGCGGGCGGCGGCTGGTCGCCGGCGCTCACCGTCTATGCCATTCACCTCGCGCTGAATGCGCTCTGGTCGGCCATCTTCTTCGGGATGCGGCGCCTGGGTCTCGCACTGATCGAGCTTGTGGTGTTCTGGTGCTCCATCCTGGCCACCATGATCCTGTTCTACCCGATCTCGCCACTCGCCACCTGGCTGCTCGCGCCCTACCTGCTGTGGGTGACGATCGCGGGCTTCCTGAATTTTTCGTTCTGGCGCCTCAACGCGGGACCTGCGGTACGCAGTTCTCCGGATCCACGGCGCGCATGATGTAGTCGCGCAGCTCGGGGCGGTATTCCTCCCACAGCGCGCGCATCGCCGGCAGGGGCGCCTCCGCCCAGTCGATCCGCAGGTCCACCAGGGCGAAGCTCTCCCGCTCCACCACCAGCAAGTGCGCCGAGCGGACGGCACCGTGTTCCCCACCCGCCGCTTCCCCGGCTTCCAGCGCGCGGAGCAGGCGTTCGGCGAGCAATTCGCCGGCACTCGCCGCGAAGGCATCCGCCATCGCCTGCGGCACCGCGCTGCTGGACAGGATATTGCCGATCGCCACCACATCGCGCCCATGCGCGACGCCGCGTTCGGGCTTGACCAGCGCGCCGTCGAAATGCGC
>JBKJNV010000133.1:0-2645 GCA_046593435.1 Roseomonas sp. | reverse complement strand
TGCCAGAATTGGCGAAAGACGCGCGGCTGAAAGCAGCAATTTCTCCCGCGTGCGGCCCGTGTGCGAAGTGCGTCTCCGGCCCCTGTCATGGAAGCCCCGCCGCATGGCAGCAGCGCGGGCAAGCCTCTTGAAGCGTGACCGAATGCAACCGAATCTCACCGCACGACCTCAGGAGTTCACCATGCCGGCGCATATCGTGGAGGGGTTCGCCGGCGCGGTCGGCAACACGCCCCTGATCCGCCTCCGCCGTGCCTCCGCGGCAACCGGGTGCGAAATTCTGGGCAAGGCCGAGTTCATGAACCCGGGCGGCTCGGTCAAGGACCGTGCGGCCCTGGGCATCATCGAAGCCGCCGAGCGCGACGGACGACTGATACCGGGCAAACCAGGCATCATCGTGGAAGGGACCGCCGGCAATACGGGCATCGGCATCACGCTCGCCGCCAACGCGCGCGGCTATCGCTCCATTATCGTCATGCCCGAGACGCAGAGCCGCGAGAAGATCGACTTCCTGCGCATGATCGGCGCGGATCTGCGCCTGGTGCCGGCCAAGCCCTATGCCGACCCAGGCAACTACGTCCACGTCTCCCGCCGCCTCGCCGGCGAGATGGGCGCGGTGCACGCGAACCAGTTCGACAACCCGGCCAATGGCGCCGCACACGAGGCAACGACGGGACCCGAGATCTGGGACCAGACCAATGGCGGCGTCGACGCCTTCACCTGCTCCTGCGGGACGGGCGGCACGCTGGCCGGCATCGCGCGCGCGCTCAAGGCACGGAAATCCTCGGTGCGCATCATCCTGGCCGACCCGATGGGCAGCGCGCTGTACTCCTGGGTCAAGACCGGCGTGGTGAAGGCCTCCGAGGGCGGCTCCATCACCGAGGGCATCGGCCAGGCGGCGCGTGTGCCCGGCAATCTCGACGGCGCGCCCATCGACGATGCCGTGCAGATCCCCGATGCCGAGGCGCTGGAGCAGGTCTTCGCGCTGCAATCGGAGGAAGGGATTTCGGTGGGCGGCTCGGCCGGGCTGAATGTCGCGGCCGCCATCCGCGTCGCGCGTGCCATGGGGCCGGGCCACACCATCGTGACCATCCTGTGCGACGGCGCGGCGCGCTACCAGTCCAAGCTGTTCAATCCCGAATTCCTCCGCAGCAAGGGCCTGCCCGTCCCCGCCTGGATCGAAGGCTGAGGCGCGCCCATGGAAATCATCGAGCTCGCACGCAATATCCGCGCCCGCGATCCGGCCAAGCCGAATTGGCCGGAGACCATCCTTTGCTATGCCGGGCTGCATGCGGTGGTGTGGCATCGCCTGGCGCATTGGCTGTGGCGGGCGGGGCTGCGTGGCCCGGCGCGCTGCGTCTCCCACCTGTCGCGGTTCCTGACGGGGATCGAGATTCATCCCGGAGCCAGGATCGGCCGGCGGCTGTTCATCGACCACGGCATGGGCGTGGTGTTCGGCGAGACCGCCGAGGTGGGCGACGACGTCTACATGTATCATGGCGTGACGCTGGGCGGCCTGACCACGGCCACCGGCAAGCGCCACCCGACCATCGGCAATGGCGTGACGATCGGGGCAGGGGCCAAGGTGCTCGGCCCGATCAGGGTGGGCGATGGCGCGCGGATCGGCGCCAACGCCGTGGTGGTGCGCGACGTCCCCGCCGACCAGACGGTGGTGGGCATCCCGGCGCGGCCGCCCGGCGATGACCCCTGCTCGGACCCGGGGATCGGCTATGGCCTGACCCGGCCCGAAGCGGACCCGGTGGGCGAGCAGCTCGCGGAACTCCGGGCGGAGGTTGCACTGCTGCGGGCCGAGGTCGCGCAGCGGGAACGGGTGGGGTCCTGAAGGCGCCGGCACATCCCACTTGCGCCGCGCGGCAGGGGTGTGCGATAAGAACATAGAATGAACATAGACGTACCTGCAAGCGCCACGCCGAGCATGCGCCGAAAGCTGGTAAGAAAGTAAGACCAGCGGGTTTTCGGCTTTTTAATCACGCCATATCAATGGTCTGTCTCCAACGCTCTGGGTAAGATTTCCTTACTTTCGGAGCGAAGGGCTTGAGGGCGGCCCTTCCGCGTGCCAAATCCGGAGCTCCGCGCATTCGCGCGCAAAAACCGCGCGCCGTGAGGCGCCACCAAACGCCGAGGACACGCCCATGTTCCGCCGCACGCTTTTGGCCGCCACCTCCGGTGCGCTTGCCGCGCCCCACATCGCCAATGCCCAGACCGGCGCCTGGCCGGACCGCCCCATCCGCATCATCGTGCCCTGGCCGCCCGGCGGGTCCACCGACACGGTGGCGCGGCTGTTTCAGGCCAAGCTTGCTGAGATCCTGGGTCGGCCGATCGTCATCGAGAACCGCGGCGGCGCCTCGGGCGCCATCGGCTCGGGTGAGGCGGCGCGCGCGCCGGCGGACGGCTACACCTGGATGCTCGCCTACGACAATGAGGCGACCAACCAGACCGTGATGCGTCTGCCCTACCGCACGCTGGAAGCCTTCGCGCCGGTGACGCTGGTCGCGACCGGGCCGCTCGCGCTGGTGGCCCACCAATCCACGCCCTACCGTAGCTTTGCGGATGTCGTGGCGGCGGCGAAGGCCGCGCCCGACACCATCGGGTATGCGAGCTCCGGCGTGGGCGGCCTCGCGCATGTC
>JBKJNV010000062.1:0-3573 GCA_046593435.1 Roseomonas sp. | reverse complement strand
CTGAAGGAGCCTTCCCATGCCATTGCTGCTCGGCTGCATCGCGGATGATTTCACCGGTGCTACGGACCTCGCCAACACCCTGGTGAAGCAGGGCATGACGGCGGTCCAGCTGATCGGCGTGCCCACCGGCCCGCTGCCCGATGCGGACGCCATCATCATCGCGCTGAAATCGCGCTCGATCCCCGCGCGCGACGCGGTGCGTGATTCGCTTGCCGCCCTCGAAGCCCTGCTCGCCGCGGGGGCGAAGCAGATCTTCCACAAATACTGCTCCACCTTCGACAGTACCGATGCCGGCAATATCGGCCCCGTTGCGGATGCGCTGCTCGCGCGCCTGTCCTCCGGCTTCGCCATCGCCTGCCCCGCCTTCCCCACCAATGGCCGCACCATCTTCCAGGGGCACCTGTTCGTCGGCGGCGCGCTGCTGTCGGAATCGGGGATGGAGAACCATCCCCTCACGCCGATGCGCGACGCCAACCTCGTCCGCGTGCTCTCGCGCCAGACCGATGGCGGCGTCGGCCTCGTCCCCTTCGCCATCATCGAACAAGGCCCCATCGCCATCCGCCGCGCGCTCACGCGCCTTGCCGAACAGGGCCGCCGCTACGCCATCACCGATGCCGCGACCGACGCGCACCTCATGGCCATCGGGGAGGCCTGTGCGCCACACGCGCTCATCACCGGCGGCTCCGGCATCGCCATGGGAATCCCCGAAAACTTCCGCCGCGCAGGGCTGCTGCCCGCGCGCCCCAATGCGGCGGATCTGCCCCCTGCCCGCGGTGCGATGGCGGTGCTCGCCGGCTCCTGCTCGCGCGCGACGCTGGGACAGATCGGCCTCGCGCGCGACCATGTGCCCGTGCTGGAGCTGGATGCGCTCGCCACCCCCGACGCCGCCGCCATGACCGCACAGGCGCTGGATTGGGCCACCGACAAGCTGTCCGACGCGCGACCCATCGTCATCGCGGCGTCGGCCAATGCTGAGCGTGTGGAGGCGCTGCAGCAACGCCTGGGCCGCGAGGCCGCCGGCGCACTGATCGAGACCACGCTCGCCAACATCGCTGAGGCCCTGGTCGCCCGCGGCACCGGCCGCCTGCTGGTCGCGGGGGGCGAGACCTCGGGTGCGGTGGTCCTGCGCCTGGGTGTGACGGCGCTGCGCATCGGCCCCGAGATCGACCCCGGCGTGCCCTGGGCCTATGCCGAACCCAACGGCATCCACCTTGCGCTGAAATCCGGCAATTTCGGCGGCCGCGACTTCTTCCTCAAGGCTTTCGCCGATGCATGAGGAACAGAGCGCGCGGCTGCTGCTGGCCGAACTGGGGAAGTCCCTGTTCGACCGCGGCTATTCGGTGGGCTCGGCGGGGAACATCTCGGTCCGGCTGCCCGATGGCTACCTGATGACGCCGACCAATTCCTGCCTGGGACGGCTCGACCCCACGCGCATCAGCAAGCTTGGGCCGGACTGGTCGCATCTGTCGGGCGACAAGCCAACCAAGGAAGTGTTCCTGCACCGCGCCTTCCTCACGGCGCGGCCGGATGCGGGGGCGATCGTCCACCTGCACTCCACCTATGCTACCGCCATCGCCTGCATCGCGGCTCCCGGCGAGACGGCGCCGATACCGCCGCTCACGCCCTATTTCGTCATGCGCGTCGGGCGCACGCTGCCGATCGTGCCCTACTACCGGCCAGGCGACGCGGCGATGGAGCCGGCCGTCCATGCCGCGGCGCTGACCGCTCGCGCGCTGTTGCTCGCCAATCACGGCCCGGTCGTCTCCGGCGCGACGCTGACGGACGCGGTCTATGCCGCGGAGGAGCTTGAGGAGAGTGCCCGGCTGGCGTTGATGCTGCGCGGAATCGACGGCGTGCGGCGCTTGACGGCGCAACAGGTCGAAGCGCTGCTGTAGCGAAGCACCCGGGTCACACTTACGCGCTGATCCGCACCACGCCCCGCCTGCCGGCGGCATCCTCCAGCAGCCGCGCGGCCGCCAACCGGCCCGACAAGGCCGCCATCGGCACGCCCGGGCCTGGATGCACGGAGCCACCACACAGATAAAGGCCCGGCAGCCGCGACGCCGCACCCGGCCGCGTCAGCGTCGAGGTCGCGCCATGGCTCGCACGGCCATAAAGCGCGCCACCGGTCGCGGGGAACAACGCGGCAAACCCCTCCGGCGTGGTCGCGACAGAATTCTCCGCATTGGTGTCCACCACCAGCCCGCAGGTGGCCAGCAGCGCGGCCACGCGCGGTGCATACGCGGCGGCATCGAAGCGCAGCGTGTCACCAACCGCCGGCGCATTGATCAGCACCAGCAGCCGCTCCGCCGCACCTTCCTCCGGCACCGCGCCGCCGGCGCGATCCTGCGCGCAAATATAGACCGTGGGGGCAGCGGTGATGTCGCGCCGGTCGAAGATTGCGCCAAACTCGGCAGCGTAATCCTCGGCGAAGAAAACATTGTGGTGCGACAGCGGAAACCCCCGGGTCGGCGCCTTCACGCACCAGGTGACCGCCGAGAGCGAGCGCACGCCGCACGGCCCCGAAACCGCCCCGGGCGCGATGGTGTCCAGCGCCGCCGCATCGCCGTTGAACACGACCGCGTCGGCGACTAAGCGCTCCCCATCGGCGAGCCGCACGCCCGCGGCACGGCCCGCTTCGGCGACCACTTCCACCACCTCGGCCCCGAAGCGAAACTGCGCGCCCTGCGCCTCGCCCAATGCGCGCAGCGCCGCCGCGACCCGACGCATCCCGCCAGCCACCGACCACACCCCATCCTGTTCGACATGCGCGATCAGCATCAGCGTCGCCGGCGCAAGCCAGGGCGAAGAACCGACATAGGTCGCATACCGCCCAAACAACTGCCGAAGACGCACGTCCTGGAAGTGATCCCCCAGCGCGCCCCACAGCGTGCGCAGCGGTGCCGTCCGCCACAAATCGCCCAATCCCCCAACCCCGACCCGCCGCACCAGCTCCAGCGGGGAGGGTCGCTCCGACGCCATGAAGGGGCCGCGCAGGGTGCGATGGATCGCGCCGCTCCGCGCGATGAAGTCGGCAAAGCCCCGTGCCTCCCGCGCACCCGCGAAGGCACCGATCGCAGCTTCGGACCGCGCCACGTCGGCGAACAGATCCAGCCGCCCCCCGGTGCGCCATGCGTGGCGCGCCAGCACATCGGCCGGCGTCAGAACCAGATGATCCTCGATGCGCTGCCCGGCATCCGCGAACAGCGCCTCGAACACCCAGCGCATGGTGAAGACGGTGGGCCCCGCATCGATGGCAGCACCCGCGACGTCGAGCGCACGCATCTTGCCGCCCTCGGCGGCGGCGCGGTCCAGCACCACCACATCGCCCCCCCGCCGCGCGAGGTCCGCGGCCGCGGCCAGCCCGCCGACGCCCGCACCGACCACGATCACGCGCATGGTCAGGCCGCCACGCCCAGGCCCGCGTCGCGTCGCGCGCGCAGCTGCCGCTGCACTTTGCGCTGATGGAAAATGATCATGGACACGCCGGTCACGAGCGGGACCGCCCACATCAGCGGGTTCAGCGCCAGTTCCGGCAGCAGCCGCACGGAGCCGAAGGCGAGGAAGGCCGTG
>JBKJNV010000314.1:0-8278 GCA_046593435.1 Roseomonas sp. | reverse complement strand
AGGATGCGGCTGCCTCGATCAATGGCCTGCGCAAGCTCGGCCTGCGGTCTGAGATCCTCTCCGGCGATGCCGAACCGGCAGTGCGGGAAGCAGCGCAGACACTCGGCATTGCGCAATGGCGCGCGGCGGCGGACCCGGTGGCGAAGGCCGACCATATTCGTGTGCTACAGAATGCCGGCCGGCGCGTGCTGATGATCGGCGATGGCGCCAATGATGCGCTGGCGCTGGCAACCGCGCATGCCTCCGCCTGTCCGGCGGGGGGGACTCATTTGGCGCGGTCCACCGCCGACCTGGTGCTGCGGGCCGAAGGTCTGGCGCCGGTGGTCCAGGCCATCGCCATCGCGCGCCGCGCGCAACGGATCGCGCGACAGAATGTGGGCGCGAGCCTCGCCTACAACGTCATCGCGGTGCCGCTGGCGATGGCGGGCGCGGTGACGCCGCTGGTCGCAGCCGCCGTCATGGCCTCATCCTCGCTCATCGTCATCCTCAACGCGCTGCGCGCCGGGCGGGTTCCATGGACGCCCTGATCCTGCTGATCCCGCTCGCGCTCGCGCTTGGCCTGTTGGGGCTCGCGGGTTTCATCTGGGCGATGCGGCACCGCCAGTACGATGACCTTGAGGGTGCCGCAGCGCGCATCCTGTTCGACGATCCACCTGACCGGAAAGGCCCCTGAGCCATGGATACGACCCGCATCTTCTTCATCGCTTTCTCGATACTAATCAGCATCGTTGGTCTTTTCGCCGCGGCCTGGGCCCAGGACTACATGCGCATCTTCGGCTTCGGACTTGCGGTATTCGGCGCCGCATTCGCCTTCGACTGCGTAAAGCGGCACCACGATGAGAACGACGCCCGCTGAGGACTTGCTTGAGCCGCGCGTGATAACATGGCTATCTTCGTGCTTCGTGTCGCGAAGGACAGCCTGTGAACCCTCTCGACCAGCCCGGCGGTTCGATGCTGCCGAGCCGCCTGTTGCCGAACCCGTGCGCACAATGCGGTAGCCGAATCGTTGGAATCTGCGCCG
Source organism: Roseomonas sp. (assembly GCA_046593435.1). Classification (GTDB taxonomy): domain Bacteria; phylum Pseudomonadota; class Alphaproteobacteria; order Acetobacterales; family Acetobacteraceae; genus Plastoroseomonas. Next base: position 7,257 of record JBKJNV010000314.1, on the reverse strand, counting down.
CGCTGGACAGCGTCGGGCTCGATGATTTTGCCGACGAGTCCGCGCGTGCGCGGGTCGCTTCGCATGGCGTGCTGTTCCGCGATGGCGATGATGCCACCAACGTGGTGCTGCTGATGCGCGGCATGGCGAAGGTCACGCGCCTGACAGCCGATGGCCGGCAGCAGGTGCTGGGCTTTCGCTTCCCCGGCGACATCTTGGGATTTACCGAATCCCAGACCTACACCTATGACGCCGAAATGCTGACGGATGGCGAGGTGTGCCGCGTCCAGCGGCCGAAGTTCGAGACCATGCTGGCGCGCTTCCCCGCCGTGCAGCGCCGCTTCCTGGCACTCTGCTCGCGCGAATTGGCGCTGACCCAGGACCAGCTGGTCACGATCGGTCGGCGCCAAGCGGAACAGCGCGTCGCCGCCTTCCTTCTGTCGCTTCGCGAAGCGGCCCGGCGGCGCGGCGCGCCCGCCGAACTGCTCGATATGCCGATGACGCGCGCCGAGATCGGCGACCTGCTCGGACTGGCGCTGGAGACGGTGAGCCGCTCCTTCAGTGCGCTCCGCCGCCGCCGCCTGGTGCAGGAGCCCGAGCCGCACCGGATCGAACTGCTGGACATTCCTGGCTTGGCGCGCCTCGCGAACGGGGATGAGCCGGGGCTGTAGCAGCGCCGATTTGGCGCACCGCTCTGCATGGTCCTGGGCCGCTCGCGCCGCATGTAGCCCGCAGGTGGCCGGGCAGGAACGCGCCGGATGGACATCGGATCGCCGCAACGTGAGGCGCTGCTGGAACCTACGCAGAACCCGAAGCGGCTGCGCTTTGGTGCCGTGCGCGTCGCCGCCCCTACGGAGGCGCTGCTCGCCCGGATAGTCGAGGCGCAGGCGCAGCTGCTGGGCTACCGTGACGCCTTCCTGGTCACTGGCCTCGTCTGTCTGCCGGCGACCCTGCCGGGGCTGACGATGCGCCAGGCCCCGCCGGGCCTCAATCCAGCCGTACGCCCGACACCTCCACCAGATCCTTCCACACCGCATCCTGCGCGCGGATGAACTCGGTCAGCGCGGCGGGGCTCGCATCGGTGACGGAGTTGAAGCCGAGCGGACGGAGGCGTTCGACATAGGCCGGGCTGCGCGCCGCACCCACGGTCGCGGCATGCAGACGCGCGATGGTTTCGGGCGGTGTCGCGGCAGGGGCGGAGAGGCAGTACCAGAACTCCATGTCCATGTCGGTGCCCGGGATCAGCTCGGCCATGCCGGGGACGGATTCGAGACCAGGGACGTAGGTCACGCGTTGCGCGCTGCCAACGCCGAGTGCGCGCAGACGGCCTTCGCGCACATGCGGGATGATGCCTGGGATGCCGTCGAAGATGAGGTCCAGCGTGCCGGCGATGAGGTCGTTCAGCGAGGGTGCCAGGCCGCGATAGGGGATCTGGTTCACCTCGAACCCGGCCGCACGCCCCATCTTCGCGATGGAGAGGTTGCTGATCGTGCCCCATCCGGAATTGCCCGCGCTCAGCGTGCGCGGCGCGGCGCGCGCGGCCGCGGCCATCTGTGCGAAATTCTGCAAGGGGCGATCAGCGCGCGTGACCAGCAGCGTGGTGCCCACCGAGACGCGCGAGATGTGCGCGAAGTCGCGCATCGTGTCGAAGGGCATCGCCGTGCGGTAGAGGTAGCGGTTCGCGCAGAAGATCGTGGCACCGCCGAGGAACACGGTGAGGCCATCGGGTGCGGCGCGCGCGGTGGCTTCGGCGGCGATGTTGCCACCTGCGCCGGGGCGGTTCTCGATCACCACCGGTTGGCCGAGCAGCGGCGCCATCTGCTCCGCGAGCAGGCGCGCGGTGATGTCCGCGGCACCGCCCGGCGGGAAGGGCACCAGGATGCGGACAGCGCGAGATTGCGCGAGCGCGGGCATCGCCAGCGCGGTCCCGAGCAGCGGAGCGGAGAGGAGAGTGCGGCGCTTCATGCGTTAGGCTCCAGATGTAGTTGCACAGCGATGCCTTCGAGGCCAGGCACCGCAGGGTAGCGGGCCATCACCAGCGGGTCATGGCCGGGGACGATGTGCTTGGGGCTGGGGGCCAGCGCCCGCAGCCGGTCGAAGCCTTCGAGCATGTCGCCGACATGGAAGGCCGTGGTGAAGGGACGGCCCGCTTCCATGTTCTCATAGAAATGCGTGACGTCGGAGGCGAGCACGACGGTGCCGCGCGCGGTGTTGACCGAGACGCATTGCAGCCCCGCCGAGTGCCCGCCACAAGCGTGCAGCGTGATGCCTGGCGCGATGGTCACGTCACCATTGTGGAAGACCACGCGCTCGGCGAAATTCATGCGCACCATGCCGACCACATCCTCGACCTCGAAGGAGTGGCGCAGCTTGGCGTGCTTCATGTAGCGCCCGGTCGCGTAGTGCATCTCCGGCTCCTGCAGGTGGAACCGGGCGCGGGCGAATTTGTGGAAGCTGCCGACGTGGTCGTAGTGCAGGTGGGAGATGATGACGTCATCGACCGTGTCGGGCTCGATGCCGAGCAGGCGCAGGCTGTCGATCGGGCAGCGCAGATAGGTTCGCTTGCGACGCTCCGCGACCTCGGCAGTGAAGCCGGTATCGACGATCCAGGCGCGGCCATCCGCGACCGCGGCCCAGACGAAATAGTCCATCGGCATCGGCGCCTCATGCGGGTCCCCGCCGATGAAGTGCTCATGCCGCATCGCGTCGCGCATCGCATAGCGCAGTGCGTAGACGGTGTATTCGGGCGTCATGCGGGCAGCCTTTCGTCAATCGCGAGGGCGGTCATGGAGGCATCGCGCAGCACGGAGAGGAAGTCGCCGGGCTGATTGCAATCGCCGATCAGGGTGAAAGGGATGCCGGTGGCTTCCACCTCGGCCAGGGCATCGCGGTTCGGCGTGGCCCCGACGGCGGCGATGACGCAATCCACCGACAAGGCGTGATCCACGCCGTCCGCGCTGAAGTGCAGCATGCCATCGGCGACGCGCGATGCGATGGCTCCAGTATGGAACGTCGTCCCCGCCGCGCGCAGGCGCAGCGTGAGGTCGGTGCGGTTGTTGCGCGCCATTTGCGGCGCGAGCACCTTCTGCGCTTCGAGGATGGTGACGCGGCAGTCGCGCAGGGTGAGGATCTCAGCGACCTCCAGCCCCACGATGCCGCCGCCGATGATCGCGACGCGCGCACCCGCCGGCACAAGCGCGGGCCGTGCGATCACATCCCACGCTTGCAGCGGTGTGGTGCCGGCCAGGATCAAGGCGCGCGGTGCGGCGCCGGTCGCGACCAGGATATGGGCGGGCCGGTGGTCGCGGATCAGCGCGGCGGTCGGTGTTATGCCGCAGCGCAGCCGGGCGCCGAGTGCGAGCGCCTGATCGTGGCGCCAGGACCAGGCGGGGCGCACCTCCTCCTTGTCCGGAGCCGCGACGGCGAGGTGGACCTGCCCGCCGGGGCGGTTGGCTCTCTCCCACACTTCCACATCATGGCCGCGTGCGGCCGCCATGCGCGCAGCCTCCATCCCCGCCATGCCGGCGCCGAGGATCAGGATGCGGCGTGGCGCTGCACGGTCCGGCGCAAGCTGCGGTTCGGCGCGATGCAGCTCCTCGAATTCGGTGCCGAGCATGGGGTTGGTGACGCAGGCGACGTCCTTCTCCAGCGTGAGTCTTTCGAAGCAGACGTTGCAGGAGATGCAGGCGCGGATCGGCGTTGCGATTTCGCCGAAGGCCTTGCGTGGCCAATAGGCATCCGCGGTCAGCGCGCGGCCGAGCGAGATGAAATCGGCACTGCCTGCCGCGAGCACCGCCTCCGCGTCCTCGGGCGCGATGATGCGGCCGGCAAGGATGGTGGGGATGGAAACGGCCTCGGTGATCGGGCGCGCATATCGTTCCAGGGCCCGACGCGGCATCGAGGGCGGCTGGATGCAGAAGCGCGACAGCGCGGGGCTTTCATTCGTGCCACCGGACAGATCGAGCGCGGCGACGCCCGCGGCTTCCAGCATCTTCGCCACCGCGATCATGTCCTGGATCGGGTAGCCATCATCGCAATATTCGGTGCAGGAGATGCGCACCCACAGCGAAAAATTCGGCAGCGCGTCCTTGATGCGGTGAACGGTTTCCAGCAGCAGCCGCGCGCGGTTCTCGATGCTGCCGCCGTACTCGTCGGTGCGGCGGTTGATGCGCGGGGTCATGAACTGCTGAAACAGGTAGCCATTGGCCGCATGCAGCTCCACCGCGTCATAGCCGGCCTGGTGCAGGCGCCGCGCGGCGGTGACGAAGTCGCGCTGGATGGCGGTGATCTCGTCGCGTTCCAGCGCGCGCACGGCGTCGCCGGTGTTGGGGTTGTGCCAGGGCGATGGCCCGACCGGCTCCATGTTCAGCACCAGCCGCCGCAGCAGCGCGCCGCGATGGTTGAGCTGGCCGATGCTCAGGCAATCATGCTGTCGAATGGCATCCACCAGCCGCGCAAGGCCGGGGATGAAGCGGTCATGATAGATCCACAGGGAGTTGTTGTGCGCGCGGCCGCCTTCGGAAACGGCCATGGCTTCGGTGACGATGGCGGCCACGCCGCCCTCGGCGCGCAATGCGTAGTAGGCGCGGTCGCGTTCGGTCGAGAGCCCGTCCGACGTGCCGAAATTGGTGCCCATCGGCGCCATGATCAGGCGGTTCTTGAGCCGGTGCGGCCCGATCATGCCGGGCTGCCGCAGCAGGGGAAAGCCGGGCGTCACCCCTTGTCTGCCGCGAGGATCGCCTTGATGGCGGCTGGGTCGCAGCCCATCGAGACACCCGCACGCTCGTTTTGCAGCGTCATCGTCACGCGCGAATCGCGATGGCCCCAGCCGCGGTTCAGCGCCTCGTTCATCTCCTCCAGCGTCAGTTGGCAGAAGCGCATCGGCACGCCGAGTTCGCGCCCCATCGTGGTCGCGAGCGTGACATCCTTGTGCGCGAGCTTGAGCGAGAAGGAGGGCGGGTCGTACTTGTCGATCAGGTACTGGTCGGCGATGCGGTCGAACATGCGCCGGCGGCCCAGCGCGCCCTGGCGCACCGCCTTCCACAGGTCGAGCGGATCCATGCCCGCCTTCACGCCCATGGAGAAGACCTCGGCCATCACCGTCTGCACGGCGTAGCCGGCCATGTTGTGGACGAGCTTGGCCACCGTCGCGGTGCCAATGGGGCCGATATAGGCGGCCTGGTCGCCGATCGCGTCCAGGATCGACTTGTGCTGCTCATACACAGCCTTGTCGCCGCCGACCCAGATCGCGAGCTTGCCGCTTTCAGCCCCCCCGGGACCACCTGAGACCGGCGCGTCGAAGCCATGCGCACCCTTTTCGGCCAGCGCGGCGTGGACGCGGCGCATCATCGCCTGGCTGTTTGTGGAGAGGTCGAAATAGGCCATCCCTTCATGCGCGCCGGCGAGCAGGCCATCCTCGCCAAAGACCACCGCCTCGACCTCGTTCGGCCCCGGGAGCGAGGTGAAGAGCACGTCGCAGGCGGCGGCGATCTCGCGCGGCGTCGCGGCCCATTCCGCGCCGCGTTCGATGTGCGGCGCGGCTGCGCCAGGGTTGATGTCGGTGACGATGAGCTTGTGCTGCGACTTCTGCAGATTGGCCGCCATGAAGGCGCCCATGGTGCCGAGGCCGATGAACCCGATCTTCATGGCGTCAGCCCTTCGATTTGTCGGCGGCTTCGAACACGTCGACCGCGACATGCGACGCCGTCATCGCCGCTGGCCAGCCGGCATACATCGACAGATGCGTGATGATCTCCGCGATCTCCTCGCGTGTCAGACCATTGGCCAGCCCGCGGTTGATGTGGCTGTTCAGCTGGTCCTGCCAGCCGAGTGCGACCAGCGCCGCGATGGTCGCGAGGCTGCGGTCGCGCTTGGATAGTTCGGGGCGCTCCCACAGGTCGCCATAGACATACTGGTGCGTCATCTCGACCAGCTTCGGGAAGTGCGGATTGATGCGGTCGCGCCGCGCCGAGGGAGGGGCTGCCATGGTGTTGTCCTGTCAGAGAGTGAGGGGGCGGCGATACTTGGCGCCGATGGTTTCAGGGCGGATCAGGCCGCCTGCCAGCGCCATGGTCCAGTAGCCGATGTCGGCCAGGTAAACGATCGTGCATTCGAGGCTGCGGATCAGCAGCTCACCTTCGCCGCTATGCGCGCCGGCGATGTGCGCCACTTCCTCGGGCAGGCCCGCGGTGAGGCAGAGGTGCACGCCATAGCCGGGGTGGCGGATGGACGGCAGCCCCGTCGCACGCGGCGCCGCTTCCCAGCGCTTGCGGTTCTCGGGGTCGAACTCCCACGGCTTGCCGACGTCGTGGCAGATGCCGCCCGCGACCACGATGTCGCGCGACAGGGTCAGCCCCGGATTGGTCGCCGCCATCTCATCGGCCATGCGCATCGCGAGCCGGGTGACGCCACGGATGTGGTCGGTCTGGTCACCCTTGATGAGCGTCATCGATCCTGGATTGCCCGAGGGCGGAATGTCGCGGATCGAGGCGAAAGAGGAGCGCGTCATCGCCAGCGCCCAGGCTTCGATCACGCCGGCGCGCAGTGCCGGATCTGCAATCTCGCTGATCTCGGGCAATTCCTCGATGATTTGCGCGCGCAGCGCGGCGTCAACGTTCCGTGCCATTGTTTTTCCTCCTCCCTTTCGCGCCATGGTTTGCACGGTTAGGCTTGGCTGCAAAGATGGAGGACACGCGATGCGGCGTACCGTGATGATGGGGTTGGGTGCGGCGCTGCTGGCGCGGCCGGGCTGGGCGCAGGCACCGGCTTTCCCGGTTCGTCCCTTGCGCATGATCGTGCCCTTCGCCGCCGGCGGTGCGGCGGATGTTGTCGCGCGGCTGATGGCGCGCGGCATGGGTGACCATCTCGGCCAGCCGATCACGGTCGAGAACAGGGGCGGCTCGGGCGGCGTCATCGGGTCTGAGGCGGCGCTGGCCGCGCCTGCGGATGGGTACACCTTCGTCTTCCACACGCTGTCGTCCGCGGTGCTGAATTCAGGGCTGTATCGCAACCTGTCCTTCGATGTGCGCCGCGCCTTCATCCCTGTCTCGCTGGTCGGCATTGTGCCGAATGTGGTGCTGGTGCGCGCGGGGCTGCCTGCGCGCAATCTCCAGGAGCTCATCGCACTTCTGCGCGCCGGTCCTGACCGATACAGCTATGCCTCATCGTGTCCACCATCATGTCCGCATTGCCGGCGGCTAGGTCCTGCAGCGCGGGGCCAGAACCACGATAGGGCACGTGCAACGCACGCGCGCCAATCATGTTCATCAGCAGATGCGC
>JBKJNV010000562.1:0-4906 GCA_046593435.1 Roseomonas sp. | reverse complement strand
GTGCCGGGCGCGACGGCCGCCGGCACCCGCGCATAGCCGGCCGCATGAAGCTGCACGCCGCCGCGCCCATCCGCTGCCCAGGTGACGGCCGGCAGCCCTTCCCCGGTCATGCCCGCGGTGTCGGGCACGAACAGGGTGCGCAGGTCGGACGCGGCCAGCACCTCGACCCGCAGCCGGTCCTCGAAGCCGATGGCGAGCAGCGCGCCGTCCGGCGACCAGGCAAGCCCGTACGGCCGCCCGTTCGGCACCAGCACGCGGTCGGCAAGCTTGCGGCCCTGTGGCGTATAGACGCGGACCCGGCCATCGGCGGCGGTGGCGGCCAGGCGCCCGTCCGGGGCGAAGCTGACCATGCGCGCGGGGCCGGTGTAGTTCGCGTCCTCGATCACGAGGCGGCCCGTCGTGGTGTCCCAGGCGCGGATGCCGGCGCGTCCCCCCAGCGCCGCGGCCAGCAGCCTGCCATCGGGCGAGACGGCCAGGTGATAGACCGGCGCCGGCAGGCGGCGGAGCACATTGGTCAGCCTTGTGGTCTGGGTGTCGAAGAAGTAGATCGCGAATTGGCCGTCCCAGCTTTGTGCCGTTTGCCCGGCCGCATAGGCGCGGGTTCCGTCGGGCGAGAGGGCCACGGCGTACAGCTCGCCCTCCAGCCCCGGGCCGATCGGCGGGCGGAGGACGGCGCGCGGCAGCCCATCGGGCAGCGACCACAGCCGCAGCGTCTTGTCATCCGAGACGGAGGCGAGCAGCCGCCCCGCCGCATCGATCGCGAGGCGGCTGACCGGGGCGGTGTGCGCCGCCGCCTCGACGCGGAGGAAGGGGGTCTGGACCGGCTCCTGCGCCGCCAGTGGGCTGGCCAACAGCAGCGCGAGCAGGGCCAGCAGGGAGCGCATCAGCTGGCGAGCTCGAAGCCCTGGCCGGAGGCGGCGGCGTTCGCGGTCGCCACCGATTCTGCGAAATTGTCGCGCCGGGCGATGTTGGTCGCGGCGAGCTGGCGCACATCCCCGGTGACCGGCGCCGCATTGGGCGATGCCTGACGCGATTGTGCGCCGGCGGCACCACCGAACAGGGCGGCCGGGGCATAGCCGCGCACGCCGGACTCGGTCTCCACCAGGGCATAGCCGCTATGGGCCGGGCGCACCGTCACGCGTTCGCGGGCCTGCACCTGAGTGAATTCCGGCGCCGCGGCATCGGGGCGCAGGCGCAGCGGGATGACGCGCGCGGTGGTGACAGGCTGCGGATTGCCGATGCGGGCACCGGCCTGGTTGCGCGCGGTGGGGGCGACTTCGTTGAAGGCGGTGTCGTATTCGCCGCCACGGGCGCCGATGCGTTCATTGATGCGCTGGGCAACGGCCACGTCGTTCACGAGGCGGGCACGGACATTCTGCATCGCCCCCTGGGCCTGCTCGCGGCCGATCCGGCGGGCGGCGAAATCGGAGCGGATGCGTGCGGCGGACGCCATGCGGCAATCGAGCAGCAGGTCGAAGGCGCGCTGGCTGCGGTCGATCTGCTGGCTTTCGGCAGAGACATCCTGGGCGATGGCTTGGTTCAGCTGCGCCTGGTTGTTGTATTGCTGGCGGCGGGACGAAAAATACCCGGCAGCCGCGCCACCGACGCCACCCACCACCGCCCCGATGCCGGCGCCGGCCAGCACGTTGCGCGAGTTTCCGCCGCGCGCCGCGGCGATGACGCCGCCCAGGATGGCGCCGCCGGCGGCACCCAGGGCTGCGCCGCGGATCATGTCCTCGGCGAAGTAGTTGCCGGTGCTGTCCAGCTGGACCAGCTGCGGGCGACAGGCATCGGAGCCGTCATCCGCGCCGATACGCCCGCCTTGGGTCGTGCAGGCTGCGAGAAAAAGGGTGGCGCTGGCGATGACCGCCACCGGACGATGCATGAAGCGCATTTCAAGGCCCCGACACTGACGACTGTGTTAAAAGAATTGCCCTTCCGGCACAGTAACAGATGCTTGCGTGCCAAGCCATAGGCCCCGCGAAGCGCTGGAGTCGCGCGCCCTGCGCGTCTAGGCTTTGCCCAGCGCGCCGCACCGTGCGGGCGAAGCGAGAGGGAATGGGACCATGGTCGACTTCACGCGGCGATTGGCATTGGGCGCAGGCGTTCTGGGGCTGTTGGGGGCGCGAGGCGCGCTTGCCCAGGGCACGGGGCCGATCCGCATCGCGACCGCAGGGCCGATGACGGGCCAATATGCGGCCTTCGGTGCGCAGATGCGGGCCGGCGCAGAACAGGCCGTGACGGACCTGAACGCTGCCGGCGGCGTGCTCGGGCGGCAATTGGCGCTGGAGGTGGGCGATGACGCCTGCGACCCGCGCCAGGCGGTCAGCGTGGCGAACCAGCTCTCCGGGCGCCGCGTGTCGCTGGTGGCGGGGCATTTCTGCTCCGGCAGTTCGATCCCGGCGCGTGATGTCTATGCCGAGGAGGGGGTGCTGCAGATCAGCCCGGCCTCGACCAACCCGCGCTTCACCGATGAGGGCAAGTGGAACACCTTCCGGGTGTGTGGCCGCGACGACCAGCAGGGCCAGGTGGCGGGCGCCTACATCGCGCGTAACTTCGCGGGGCGAAAGGTTGCGATCCTGCATGACAACTCCGCCTATGGAAAAGGTCTCGCCGACGAGACCAAGAAGGCGTTGAACGCGGCCGGCATGCAGGAAACCCTCTACGCCGCATACACGCCCGGTGAGCGCGACTATTCGGCCCTGGTCAGCCGGATGAAGGCGGCCGACATCCAGGTGATCTATGTCGGCGGCTACCACACCGAAGCCGGGCTAATCCTGCGCCAGGCCAAGGAGCAGGGCATGAACGTCACGCTCATCGGCGGCGATGCGCTGGTGACGAACGAGTTTTGGCAGATCGCGGGTGCGGCGGGCGAGGGCACTCTGATGACCTTCGCCTCCGACCCGCGCCGCCGGCCGACGGCGGCCGAGGTGGTCGCGCGGTTCCGCGCCCGCAACGTCGATCCCGAAGGGTATGTGCTCTACACTTACGCCGCCATCCAGATCTTCGCCGCGGCGGCGACGCGGGCGACGCGCGTGGATGCCCGGGCGCTGGCGTCCCTGCTCAAGTCGGGCGGGCCGTGGCAGACGGTTCTGGGGCCGATCAGCTTCGATGCGAAGGGCGACGTCACGGTGCCCGACTACGTCTTCTACATCTGGCGCAACGGCAGCTACGCCGAGATCGGCTGATCGCGCGGTTTTCGCTTGCACGGCGCGGGGCGCGGCGTGCACGCTTACCGGGTCAACAACCGGAAGGAGGTGATCCGGTGTCTCATCGCAATCATGGGCGTGCTCTGGCCACGGCCCGGATCATCGTGCGGATCTAGTCGCACGGGTCACCTGGGTATTCGTGGGCAGACAACCTGCCACGCGATGGGAAGGCTCCGGCGGGCGACCGCCGGGGCCTTCTGCGTTTTCATGCGCCGCCTCCGGCGGTTTTCGCTTCGCCAAACGATCCGCGACGCCTGTTCGGGGCTTTCAGCCCGTACGGCGAGCCCTCGCTCGTGACCTCGGATTTTAGCCTTTCCTCAGCGCTCGATAAATCGGCGCAGTAGCACGCGGATCCCAGCGTCGATTCGCAGAAGCTGGTCCCCATGATGGCCGGACAGGATGTACCGGACCGGCAACCCGTCGATGTCATTGCCGCTCGTGATGCAATTGTTCATTTGGCCGCCCGCAAGCGTTTGGCAGTTGGCGAGGACCAGCTGGTCCTCGCCGGGCTGCTCGGCGTACAGCTTAAACGAGCCTGACCCATCGGGCGCGCGCTGGCGTAGACGGATCATTTCCAGGCCGTTGGGACCCGGCAATTGCTCGATCCGATCCCCCAAGTTGCGTTGGAAATTGGCTAGGTGCTGCCGTGCCGAACCCCTAGGAGTTTGGAGGATGGTGACGCGCGCGTATTCCGTGCAGCCGAAGCCCCGGCGCATGCAAGGCGCGGTTGCGCTGGTGACGCCCTGCATGTCGAACAGGAAAATGTGCAGCGTGGCGAGTTCCACCTGTCCGTCGGCATTTCGGTAAACTGAGGCGATATAGTTGGCCGGGATGACCAGGCGCACGCCGGCGATCTCAAGGCGCACCGGCCTCGTGTCGAAGGTGGCGCGGCCCAGGTTCGGCGCGAACATTTCGATCAGGCGGCGGCGTTCCTCGGGCGGGGGAACCTGCTGGCCCCGGCGCTGCATCTCCTCGACCGTGCGGCGCTCAGCCTCCGCACTGAAGTCGGGCTGAGCCGTGGCCATGCCGCCGGTTGATAGAACGACGAGTACAATAAACCACCGCATCTTGCAGCCAAAGGCGTGACGACTGCAGGAGCGGCACATGGCGGTACGGTCATCCCGGTTGTGGACTGATCGGACCTACCCGCGGATTCGTGGGCAGGCAACCCGCCACGCGACCGGAACGCCCCAGCGCTGCGCCTCTAGCGCCCGATGAAGGCGTCCGGCCCGTCTTCCTCGGCGCTTTCGGGCAGGTCGGCGGCGATATCCTCGACCATGGCGGCGACCCAGGCGTCGGCAGTGCAGCCCAGGGCTTCGGCGCGCCGCGCGATGGCCTCGGCGGCTTCGGGCGACAGGGTCACGGTCATTTCGGTCATCGGCGGCTCACCTCTTGGGAATGGCCACCATTCAACGCGAATAGGATGAAGCGAAGGTGTGCGTGATGCGCAGGGCTGCGCTGCGCTTCATTGCTTGGCAGGAACAATGCTCGCGAGGGCGTGATAGTTCCGCGCAAAATACACCAAGGCCGGGTCTTCCGGATTGCCCTGGCGGATGGCCTGCACCTCACCGAACAGCACGCTGTGGGTGCCCTTTTCGAACACATCCGCGATGCGGCAGTCGAAGGAGACGATGGCGCCGTCAAGCACCGGGGCGCCGGTGACCAGGCGGGACCAGGGGTGGTGCGCGAAGCGTTCA
>JBKJNV010000561.1:0-4882 GCA_046593435.1 Roseomonas sp. | reverse complement strand
AAGCACCTGCCGCTCATCGCCCACATGCAGGTCGCCGACAATCCGGGCCGCAACGAGCCGGGGACGGGCGAGGTCAACTGGCCCTTCGTGTTCGAGGCCATCGACGCGCTGGGCTTCCGCGGCTGGGTGGGGTGCGAATACCGCCCCCGCGGCGAGACCCTGGCCGGCCTGGGCTGGTTCGCCCCCTACCGCGCCTGAGCGTTGCGGAAGGCGATGCCCGGCAGCGGCCCGACGGCCGGGAATTCCCCATGACCGCGACGGGCGTTCCTTCGCGACTTCGATTGCGACACAGATCTTGAGCAGGAGCATTTCCATGCACATCGGATTCATCGGCCTCGGCATCATGGGGCGGCCCATGGCTGGCCATCTTCGCGCCGGCGGTCACACCATCATTGTCCCCGAGCGCGCCAGCCTCACGCCCGAGGACCGCGCCGGCGCGACGGTCGTGGCGGATGCCGCCGCCGTTGCGGCCGCGGCCGAGATCATCATCCTGATGGTGCCCGACACCCCCGACGTCGAATCCGTGCTGTTCGGCGCCAAGGGGGTGTCCGCCGGCCTGAAGCCGGGCAGCCTCGTCATCGATATGTCCTCGATCAGCCCCTCGGCGACGAAGACCTTCGCCGAGCGTATCAAGGCCCAGGGCGGCGACTACCTTGACGCCCCCGTCTCCGGCGGCGAGCTCGGTGCCAAGGCCGCGAGCCTCACCATCATGGTGGGTGGGTCGGCCGCCGCCTTCGCCCGCGCCGAGCCGATCTTCGCGCTGATGGGCAAGAACATCACCCTGGTGGGCGAGGAGAATGGTGCGGGTCAGACCTGCAAGGTCGCGAACCAGATCATCGTGGCCCTGACCATCGAGGCGGTGGCCGAGGGCCTGCTGTTTGCCGCCAAGGCAGGCGCTGACCCGGCGAAGGTGCGCCAGGCGCTCATGGGGGGCCTCGCCACTTCCCGCATCCTCGAAGTCCATGGCGAGCGCATGATCAAGGGCAACTTCGCGCCCGGCTTCCGCATCAGGCTGCACCAGAAGGATCTGAACCTGGCTTTGCAATCTGGACGCGAACTTGGCCTTGCATTGCCCGGAACCGCAAATGCCCAGCAGCTTTTCTCAGCTTGCGCGGGTCTGGGCGGCGCGGATTGGGACCATTCGGCGATGGTGAGGGCGCTGGAGACCTTGGCGGCGTATACGGTGCGTAAGGAAAGTTGAGCGGCCGGCTGTCTTCACGGACCAGTGATGAACGCTTGCTTATCACGAAAAAGGTCCGCAAACTCCACCGCGTGGCCCAGTATGGGACGCGTCTCACCGCAATCGACATCGTGTCAGACGGCACGTTCCGTTCGTCTGGCATCCGGAGATCAGCATGCGCTTCGCAGATATTGGCCAACAGCTGCGCAGCTACCGACTTGAATCCGGCCTTAGAGCCGAGGAGATCGCCGCACGGCTGGGCGTCTCGCGCGCGGCGCTCTATCGCTATGAGAAGGGCGAGGTCATCAAGCTGGACACCATCCGGCGCCTCGCGGAACTGCTGAAGATCTCACCCCTGTCCCTATTGGGGATCGGCGTCGAGTATTTTGCCCGCCCCGCAGGTTTCCAGGAGCGCCTGCGCCAGACCGAGGAGCAGGCCGACCAGATCCTGCTCGCCGGCGGCGCACTCTGTCTCCAGGTCGCGACCGACGGTCTCGAGGGCGCGCTGACCGAGGCCTGGACCGAACTCGCGGAAGCCAGCAGCGAACGCGCCCAGGCGCGCGCTGCCGCGGACCAGCTGCTCGGGCTGATCCAGACGCGCCGGCGCCTGCACGCGGAACGCAAGCCCACCATCACCGCCCTGCTGGGCGAAGGCGCGCTGCGCCGCCTGCTGCATGACGGGCTTTGTGCCGGCCATCGCCTTTCCGACCGCGTGCGCACCCGCTGCCGCCACGCCGCACGGCTGGAGATCGAGCATCTGGCCGAGTTGATGCAGGGCGGTCCGATCGGCGTTCAGATCGGCCTGATCGCTGGCCCCGAACCGGCTGCGGGCTTCATCCTGCTGCGCGGGCGCGAACGGTCCCACGTGGTCACGGGGCCCATCCCGCCCGACACCGCGCCGGCCGGCGGCATCGGCGTTGCCATGATCACCGCCGGCGAGGATGCGGTCGCCATCCACCAGCGCGTGACCGAGGCCGCCTGGCGCGAAGCGCTCAAGGGCGAAGCGGCGGCAGAGCGCCTGCGCGTGCTGCTCAAGGAAGTCGCTATAGCGTGAGCTGGGCCTCCACCACCCCTTCCTCCTCGGGCAGGTGGTGGATGGTGAAACCCAGCGCGCGCATGAAAGCCAGCATAGGTGCGTTGTCGGCCAGTACCTGGCCCACCGCCTCGCGCAGGCCCTCTGCGCGGCCCCAATCGAGGATGCGCGTCATCAGCGTCCGCGCGAGGCCCTGGCCCTTCAACGCGCCCGCCACCACGATCGAAAATTCGCCGCGCGTGCTGCCCGGTTCGCGGATCAGGCGTGCGACGCCCAGGATCGCGTCTGCGCCATCCGGCCCGGGTCGCGTCGCGACCAGCGCCATCTCGCGGTCGTAATCGATCTGGGTGAGCCGCGCCTTCATGGCCGGCGACAGGTCCTTCAGGGCGGAGAAGAAGCGCCGCCGGATATCCTCCGCACTCAGGCTGTGGAAGAACTCCCCCAGGCTCCCGGCATCCTCCGGACGGATCGGGCGGATCATCAGCACGGCGCCATCGCGCCCCGTCCATGGGCGCGCAAGCGCGGCCGGGTAGGGTGGGATCGACAGCCGCCCGCGCTCACCCGCCGGGCGCAGCATCAGTGCGGCATCGAGTGCCAACACCCCCTCCCCGCTCGCGATCAGCGGGTTGATGGTGAGCGTCGCGATATCCGGGAAATCCACCGCAATCTGCGCGAGGCGGACCAGCGCATCGGCGATCGCGCCGCGGTCGGTCGCGGCGCGGTCGCGATAGCCATCGAGTAGCCGCGCGCCGCGCGTGCGCGCCATCAGCGCCAAGGCCAGGGGGCGGTTCAGCGGCGGCAGGTCGAAACCCTCGTCGGGGTCGATATCGGCCGCCGTACCGCCGCGCCCGAAGCCGATCCATGGGCCGAACATCGCGTCGTCGCCAAGCCGCAGCCGCAATTCCAGCCCCGGTGCCGCCTGGCGCTGCACCAGGTAGCCGGCCAGCGCGGGGATGCGCAGGGCCATGTCCCGCGCCGCCTCGCGAACCGCTGCCCCGGAGCCGAGGTTCAGCACGACGCCCCCCACTTCGGTCTTGTACCGCAGCCCCGGGGCCACGGCCTTCAACACCACCGGGAAGCGCAGCATCTGGGCCGCCGCGACCGCTTCCTCCACCCCCGGCGCGGCGCGGCCTGGAATGGTTGGCAGCCCATAGGCGGCAAGCACCGCCAGCGCCTCATCCTCACGCATCGCGAGGCGGCCTTCGGCGCGCAGCCGGGCCACCAGGCGCGCGACGACGGCGCGCTCGGGGGCAACGTCGAGGAGATCGGCGGGCGGCAATTCGGCCGCGGCGGCGCGGTTGCGCCGGTCTGTGGCGAGGTGCAGGGCACCGCGTACCGCGGCCTCCGGCGTCGCGAATACCGCGATGCCCGTATCGGCCAGCGCGGCGCGCTCCGCCCCGCCCGTCGCCTGCCCGGTCCAGCTGACCAGGATGGGCGCGGCGCGGGTGGCCCGCGCGGCGGCGGTCAGCGCCTCTCGCATCGCGCTCGCGTTCTCGCCCGGCATCGGCGCGTGGAGGGCGACGACGGTGCCAACCTCGGGCAGGCCGGCGAGCATCACCGCGGCCTCGCCCAGGCGCATGGCGGCGCCGGGCCCCAGGATCAGCGGATTGCGCACGGCGATCCCCTCGGGCAGGCAGGCGGCCAGGGCGGCCGCGCCATTCGGCGAGATGGGCGCGAGCTGCCCACCGCCGGCCAGGACCGCGTCGGCCGCCAGATGCGCCATGCCGGTGCCGTTCGCGACGATCGCGATGCCGCCCCGCCGCCCGCCGCTCACGGAACCCACGCGCGCCAGCGTCTCGGCGGCGGCGAGCAGATCCTCCAGCCCGTCGACGCGCAGCACGCCGGCGCGGCGCAGCGCGGCCCCCATCACCGCGTCCGACAGCCCAGACGCATCGAACAGCCGCCCGCCGGCGCGGAGTGCCACGACCGGGCGCGTCCGTGCCGCCGCGCGTGCGGCCGAGATGAAGCGCCGTGGCTCCCGGATGCGGCGGATGTCGAGCAGGATCGCCCCGGTGGCGGTGTCGCGCGCGAGCCAGTCCAGTACGGTTGCGAAGCCGATATCGGCATTGCCGCCAATGCCCGCGATCAGCGAGAAGCCCAGCTTTTCCGCCTCCGCCCAGTCGATCACCGCGCGCGCCAGGGCCGAGGATTGCGTGACGAGTGCGAGCCGCCCGCGGCGTATGGGCAGGTGTGAGAGCGTGGCGTTCAGACCGATGACCGGGATCGCGAGGCCGAAGCTGCCCTGCCCCATCGCCCGCACCCCGGTGCGCGCGGCGATTGCCTGCAGATCGGGCGCCGCGCCGGGACACAAAGCGGCGAAGCAACCGCGCGCGGCGAGTGCGAGCATCGCCGCCTCCAGCCCGGCCGCGGCCACGCACAGCACCGCGAGGTCCGGGGCGATCGGCAGGCCCGCGATATCGGCTACGGACTCGAAGCCATCGGCTGCCAGACCCACCGAGAGCAGGCGTCCGGCGAATCCGCCCGTCGCCATGTTGCGCGCCAGCAATCCTGCCACCGGATCATTGGCGTCGGCGATCAGCGCGACACTGGACGGACGCAGCAGCGCCGCGTCGGAAAAGCCCGGCTTGCGCCGCAGCGAGAGAAGGTTGGGGTCCGCCATGCGGCTGGACCTTGCGCTGCGATGTGTTGCGGATTCAACCTTGCGCCGA